>JABISU010000056.1 GCA_018700255.1 Flavobacteriales bacterium
CAGTGGACGTATTTCAAAAATCCAAGAACAGCAACTAACTACCGCTGGCCAAAACATCGTTGCGTTAGAAGTAGAAGGGAACTTTGACCAATGTCAGGCTATGGTGAAGTCAGCCTTTCTTGATTCGTCGCTTCAGTCTGAGAGAGCTCTTACATCAGCGAATTCTATAAACATAGCTCGATGGCTGCCACAGAGCATTTACTATGCCTGGGCGACATATCAACTTGGTAAGCCAGTGGTATTCTCTGTGCCATCTGGGAACTTCGGGAATATCGCAGCTGGCCTTCTCGCTGCAAAAATGGGGATGCCAGTTGCGGGTTTTGTTGCTGCAACAAACGCAAATAATGGTATGGAGAAGTATCTGTCAAAAGATTGTAACTCGGATTTTGAGCCTCGCCAGTCTGTGTCTACAATGTCAAACGCTATGGATGTTGGTGATCCATCAAACAGACCTCGCGTTGAAGCACTTTACAACAATGATTTGGCGAAAATGCGAGATGAGTTGTTTGCTTATAGCCTTGACGATGCAGGGACTTCTGAAATAATGTCAACGCTTTCAGACAAATCGAATTACCTTGTTTGTCCACATACTGCTGTGGGATATGCAGGTTTGAAGTCTTACCAATCAAAATTCGGCAATTCTGATCCAGGCGTTATTTTGTCAACAGCCCATCCAGCCAAGTTCGGTGATCTCGTGGAGGGCGCAACTCACATTACCCCTGGTGTGCCTTCGCATTTGAAAGAATGTCTTTCTAGGCAAAAGCATAGCATAGTTATTTCCCCAACTTATGAAGCACTGAAGTCCTACCTACTTTCTGAGTAATTAGATCTTTATCTATATTCCAACCTCTAGCGGGGCAATATTCTCGACCGTAAAAAATTATTTGTAGGTGTAGTTTATTCCACCTGTCCTGTGGGAACAACCTCTTGGCATCCTCCTCCGTCACAACTACGTTTTTCCCATTCGAGAGCCCCCATCTGTACATCAGACGATGTATATGAGTGTCCACTGGGAATGCCGCTACCCCAAAGGCTTGTGCCATTACCACTGAAGCGGTTTTGTGTCCCACACCAGGCAGTTCTTCTAAATGCTCAAAGCTCTTAGGAACTTTCCCGGAATGCTTATCAACTAAAATCTTTGACAGTCTATGAATTGCGTCAGATTTACGAGGTGATAATCCGCAAGGTTTTATAATTTCACGAATTTGCTTTACTTCTTGCATCATCATATCTTCTGGAGTAGAAGCAAGTTTGAAAAGCTTGGGCGTAACAGTATTCACCCTCTTATCTGTACACTGAGCTGAAAGCAAAACGGCAATCAGTAGAGTGTAAGCGTCAGTATGGTCAAGTGGCACAGGAGTCTTGGGGTACAAACGCTCGAGCTCATCCATTATGAATAGAATCTTCTCAGACTTTTTCATGTCTCTCAATATTTTAATCAGTCTGAACTTCGGCCCCAGCTGAGTGACTTGTGAAAATAAAGCTTTCTTCACATTTTTTGACATGTAGATCAACTACATTTTCTTGATCTTCATAAACTTCAAAGAACATATTGACACTTATATAATAATTCGAATTGTTCACTGCAAAGGGGTCGGATTCTAAATACAAATAGCAAATATCGTAATCGTATTCAAACCCTATGTATTTGAAATTGACATTTCGTGATCCATTTTCATATCGAATATGATCTATCAGATAATCTGCCACCAAGGAGTCAGTTTTTGCGTGCTGGTTTTCAGATCCGATTTCAAGGTCTAGACCCTTACGTGACCTTTCAATTGCAAGTTCAAGGTCATCCGTAAAGACATTCATTACAACCTGGAGTGTCTGAGTCTCTTCGTTGTAATCAATGGTTGATTTAGTAAAGTGAATATCGTGGGTAGAACTTACGATAAACAGGCACATAAGTATTACTCTAATCATGTGTTAAAGGTATATATTTATGGCATGGAGGCAATGGATATTTTCGCTGATGATAGAGCTAGTGAACTGCTCGTGAGATTAAAAAACTCTAAAAGAATAGTTCTCACTGGTCATAGAGGGCCGGATGGAGATGCTGTAGGTTCTACTTTAGCACTTTGGAATCACTTTAAAGAACAGGG
>JABISU010000132.1 GCA_018700255.1 Flavobacteriales bacterium
AATAGGCACCTCGACAATTTTAAATCCCTTTCGTTTTGCTCGTAGCTTCATCTCTATTTGGAAAGCATAACCTATAAACTCAACAGAATCTAGAGCTATGGCATCTAATACATCCCTTTTATAAGCAACAAACCCGGCCGTGCCATCACTCACGCCAAGCCACAAAACCAAGTTCACATATATAGACGCACCTCTACTAATTATCCTTCTATCGAGAGGCCAGTTTACAACTCCCCCGCCTTTTATATTTCTTGAACCGACAACTACATCCGACCCTCTAACACACTCTTCTCTTAATCGGATTAAATCTTGAGGATTGTGCGAAAAATCACAATCCATTTCAAAAATATAAGCATAGTCTTTTTTTAACGCCCACTTAAACCCAGCGATGTATGCGGTTCCTAACCCTTGCTTCCCCTTACGTTCGAGAATGAAAATCCGCCCATTAAATTTTGTTGCGACGGATTTGACAAGGTCAGCGGTTCCATCAGGACTTCCGTCATCAACGATAAGAACATCAAAAAGTGGCTCGAGAGACATTACTGTTTCGAGCATTTTTACAACGTTTTCTTTCTCGTTGTATGTAGGAATAATTACTAAGCTATCAGACATCTTCACTAATACGCTTATGTGGTCATTCTTAGTATGCTCATCTCCTCCTCAGTCAAGTGTCGCCAATGCCCACGTGGAACATTTTTCTTAGTAAGACAAGCAAAAATCACCCGGTCTAATTTTGTAACCTTATATCCAAAATGTTCGAAAATTCTTTTAACGATTCGATTTCTTCCAGAGTGGATCTCCACGCCAACCTCTCTAGGGTCGCTTTTCACGAAACTAGCTTTATTAAACTTCACAAACTTCCCATCTAATTCAAATCCCTCTAGCATCTTATCTAAATCACCTTGACTTACCTTTTCTTTAAAGCTAGCATGATAAAGGTTCCTTACTCCAACTTTAGGATGAGTCAGCCTTTTGGCCATCTCCCCATCGTTCGTGAACATTAATAATCCAGTGGAGTCTCTATCAAGCCTTCCAATCGGCACAACCCTCTCCTTACAAGCCCCACGGATTAATTGCATAACAGTCCTTCTGCCTTGAGGATCTTCGGAGGTTGCTAAGAAGTTTTTAGGTTTATTTAATAATATATACCTTTTAGTTTCGGCCTTAATTGTATCTCCTTCAACCTGAACCTTGTCAGTTTGGCTAACCCTATACCCCATCTCGGTTATAACGTCACCATTAACACTTACAACCCCAGCGGCGATTAATACATCAGCCTCTCTTCTTGAGCAAATGCCAGCTTGAGAGACATAACGGTTAAGTCTCATAGGAGCATTTGAATCTGGTAATGGTTGACGTTTCTCAACCTTGTTACGCCTTAAATCAGGTCTGTAACTCCCGGTTCTTGTTTTAAGAATGGTCTTCCCCTTCCCCCCATATTTTCCTCCAGACTTAGACTTGGGATATCCTTTATTTTCTTCAGCAGTGCTGGTTTTATCTGACTCAGAATTTTTAGTGCTGTTTTGCGAGAGCTTATGTTTAGGTCTAAACGACTTCGACTCGGGTTTGGTTCTTCGGGCGCCTCCTCGGCGGCCTGAACCTGTTGACTTTTTCATCTTACAATAAATATTGAACTGCAAAGATACATCACTCGGTTTCATACCTATGAGAATTAAACAACTTCGAAAGCACCCCTAATGTGTTCTACCCACCAATCGCCATTTGTTTTTCTAACCCTCACAAGGTCAAACCTAGGTTCAAGTTTAATCTTCCGATTCTTCAATAAATAGGAATTAGCAGCATTGATTATTCTTTTTCTCTGACTATGCGAAATATCTACGCCCTGCTCTATCCGATTTCTACCACGTGTTTTCACCTCAATAAAAACAATTTTATCACGGTGGATTGCTATAATGTCAATTTCACATTTGCGCCATCGCCAATTTCGTTCTAAGATTTTAAATCCCAATGACGAAAGATATTTCTGAGCAAGGCCTTCACCTGTGCGTCCAATTTCTAATGTTGTTTGACCCATCAGCTAAAAGTCCGCTGAAGAGTCGATAGTATTTTGATAGACTTTATATCTGTTGCTCACTACTTTATTAAACGAAAGAGATTCTAGCAGAAAGCTCAATTATCTCACCTTAAATTTAGAACACTTGATCCTATCACCACCTCTTGTTCTAAGATTTCAATAGTATATTCTCCAGAAACTAATGCGTTAGTTTCTGTGTCCACGGAATAAAACACACAGGCATCTAATCTATCATTAGAGTAATCAATATTTCTTGTAGCGCTATATTCTTCATCATTATTTGTCAAAAACACTTTGCCCTCTATGTCTGTGACCCTTAGGTTTAGGACTTTGTTCCCGGGTTCTGCGATTTTGTTTTCAAGAAGTGTAAAACAAACCTTAATCATCTCCACTCTATCCGCTCTTGCCGTCTCTCGTTGTCTTCCAGTCTGTGTTACTCGAATTCCCACAACGTTTATTCCCGTGCATTGAAGAACCCTCCCAACTTCAATAATCTCCTCCATATTTTCTTGGCGCTCTTCGAGTTTTTCGTTTTTCACTTGTACCTCTTTAACTCGGTCTCGCATAGCGGTATTTTCTTCCGTTAACGCTTGATTGAGTTGATTTATAGAGTCGATGGTTACTATATAACCCTTCATAATTACCCTTAAAGTTGCAGCTTCTTTTTTAGCTTTGCCAAGCTCCCAATTTCCGTTTTTTACATTGGTAATTAAGCCATCAATTTTATCTCGTTGGGCAGAAATTTCTGCGAGCATCATAGAATTTTCAATATTCAATGTATCATAAGAAAATCTCAGCTTCTCCAGATCGAAAACGACCTGTTCTTTATCCATTTCAAGCCTGCCATAATCACCAGACAAGTCTTTAAACTTTTCTCCTCCCACAAAAAGCTGAATCCCAAGGAAAAGACATATTACTGCTAATACCACAATAGCAATTAGTGATTGTTTAGAGCTGAGATTCATATAAATTCAATTATTAATATTTAATGCAAAGATGCAAATCTTAAAACTCAATATGGCGTATTGCAAATTTATATAATGAAATATAAGGGGTTAATAACGGAAATAATTAACTTTTATTACGGATGCACCTAGCTAAGGAGCGTCAAATTATGATGCCGCCGCTAACGATGATGATGGGACTTGCCAGTTCGCTGGCTGTCTCGATTCGGCAGCTCTCAATTATATAGTTTGAGAAATGCGAATTCAAGGGCTTGTATTTATGCCGCGTTTTGTACAGAAGAAATCAATGCTGAGGTCTGCTCGGGTCAAATTCTCCAAATCAACACTTAAATTATTTTTCAAGCAACTAAAGAATAGTTTTTTGCGTCATGAATTAGAACAATTAAGAATTGATATCTATGAATTATCCCTACTCTACTATATTTTCTGGAATTATACTCCTACTTTCCGCGTCTATCTCAACCTCAATTTCAGCCCAATGCGTTGAAGGAGAGTCAGAGGTTGTTGTTCAAATATTAACGGACAACTATCCAGGTGAAACAACATGGACATTGTCAGATGCAAGTGGTGTACTACTAACTGGGGGACCATACTCAGCAAATAATACAACTTATACAGCTTCAGCGTGTATACCAAATACAGGGGACCCTACTTGTTTACAGTTTGTAATAGATGATAGTTATGGAGATGGAATTTGTTGCGGCTATGGCAATGGAGCTTTTACACTATTAATTGATGAAGTTGAAGTAGCAACGGGAGGCAATTTTGGGTATCAGGATATTGTAATGTTTGACTGTGCGCCAGGTACTACATGTAACGATGCAGTGGTTTTGACCGATGCCGACTATGGAGTTGTGGCTCAGGCATCAGATAACTTTTGGTACACGTTTACCCCCCCAGCAAACGGAATGTATTTATTCAGCTCTTGCGGAGCAGCGTGCAATACAACCCTTTTTATCTACGACTATTGTAATATGAACAACTTTGGTGATACTAACGAAGGGACTATTTATTACGATGATTTTGAAGGGGGTTGCGGAGATGAGGCTGCTATTACGGCTTTATTAGTTGGAGGAGAACAGATGTGGATACGTTGGGCATCTTTGGATGCGAGCTGTGGAGCTTTCGACTGGGATTTTTCTTTTGTAGGCCCTCCTGAAGGATGTATGGACTCGACAGCATGTAATTA
>JABISU010000104.1 GCA_018700255.1 Flavobacteriales bacterium
ACTTACAACGAGCAACAAATTAACTGGTACCGTTCAGGTTCTGCTCTTAATTTGATAAAGGAAGAAAACGCAGAGAAGTAGTCGTTTCTGCAGGGCTTTTTAATAATGTAAATTCCTATTGAGGAACAATTGTTAAATCGGCATTAATGATTTCATTATTTCCTACTTGAACGTCTGTAAACGTTAGTGTGTGGATGCTGTCAGTTTGTTCAACTTTTACGGTTCCACCTAATATAGTCCATTCCTCATCGATGTTAGGTATTTCAATTTCTTTAACGTGAAGAGCTATTGCTGCATCTAATGTGGTAGAACCTCCGGTAGATTCGAAATTAACGGAAAACTCTAAGTCATGGCTTGGTGCATGGTATGTTACTTCGTTTTCTGTACGAAAGTCTGCAACAACGAAGTACTTCCACTCAGGAGAGAGATCAGAAGCTGGAGCATATCCTTCAGCAAGTCTAATGGTTAAATCACGTCCATCCAGATTAAGCGTTCCACATTCACAATCCATTTCAATATTCACGAATGGTTCGTGCTTCGTGCAACCAGAAAGCGTTAGGAGTGCGGCTAACGCAATAGCTGTAGTACTAAAGAAAATAGTTTTCATTGTTTTCATAATCGCTAAGATAATATTTATTTGCGCACGAGCGGGTATAATAGGTATGGCTCTCTATTATTTTTAAATTCTTCAATTTCTTTTTCCCAAACCTCCTCCAATTTATTTAGACTTTCTCCTTTTTCAAGAGCCCTTCTTAATTTATCAGTCCCAGCTAATTTATCGAAGAAACCGGGGTTCGAGAAGAAGCCATCTATGTAGCCAGTTTCCTCCACGTATTGAGTAACGTACCTATGTAATATCGATAGATCCCAACTCATCCCACTATCAAGCCAAGACTTTCCCAGCTCGTGATGGTTACTTCCATAACATTCCATGTTTTCGTGTTTAGGGTGTGGAGAAGCTCCGGGTGTCGATATAGGAGTAAATGAAAAGTTGCCTTTCGATGTGGGGTAGCCAGTTATTTCGAAGGGGGTAGGAGTTCCGCGTCCTACGCTCACTACTGTGGGCTCTAGAAAACAAAGCGAGGGGTATAACACTATTGAGACGTCAGTGGGCAGATTAGGTGATGGTGGAACGGGGAGTGAATATCTATCGGAGTGAGCATACCCCGAGCACTCGATTACGTGGAGGCGAACTTTAATTTCTCCAGTTAACCAACCTTCTCCGTTCGCCATTTTCGCGATCTCACCCAAGGTCATCCCGTGAACTACGGGCACAGGCGCCCAACCCACGAAGGACTTAAATTCTGGCTCGAGCATAGGACCTTCCACATGATGACCGTGTGGGTTTGGCCTATCGAGCACGATAACGGAAACGCCATTTTCAGCTGCAGCTTCCATTACCAGAAGGAGAGTGCTTAAGTAAGTATAGAATCGCGCTCCGACATCTTGAATATCGAAAATTACGATGTCGATATCTGAGATAGCAGTAGGGGAGGGTTTGCGCGATTTGCCATGAAGAGATAAAATTGGGAGGCCCGTTTTAAGATCGATATCGTCATTAATATGAGCGCCATTAGCTCTATCTCCACGAAATCCATGTTCCGGAGCGAAGACCTTCACTATGTCGACCCCTCGAGAGACTAAAGTATCCACAAGATGAGTGCCCGAAGAACTTAGAACAGAAGTATGGTTTCCGACAACAGCCACCTTTTGCGAGGTACTGAGTTGAACAATCATATCTATGTTTTCATTACCAAGGATGATATCCTCTGTTTGTCCATGGACTGAAATAACGCACATAAAAGAAATGAGTAGAAATAGATTTTTCATCACTTAATTCTTAACGCTGTGGAAGGTTGAATTCGTGTACTGTACCAGGCAGGAAGTAGCATAGCGATTATACAGGTGGCAAAAGCTACAATCTCTATCGAAGCTAATCTAGTAAAATCAAGTAAGATGGGGACTTCTGACACGTAGTATGCGGCGGGGTCGAGGGTGAGGAGACCAGTCTTTGTTTGGACCAAACAAATGCCTAGGCCTAGGATGTTTCCAGCAATAAACCCACCCCCAATGATGCGGGCTGCATATCTCACGAACAACTTTATTACCATCGCATCATTCATCCCTAAGGCTTTAAGAAGTCCCACTTGAGGGCGACGCTCGAGGATTACGATCAGCAGGGCGCTGACCATATTGATGATACTTATCATAATCATCAGTCCTATGATGATGACGACATTCATATCTAACATAGCAAGCCAACTGAAAATCTCAGGGCTCTGCCTTTTAACATTATATGTTGTAAGTGTGTAAGGCAAGACGTGGAACACCTCCTCCTCTACATAGCTTAAAGCCTCTAAATCATCAATTAATATTTCGTAGCCCTCGGCAAACATCTCCTCAGAACCATCTCCAGATTCAGCCGTCCAATTGCCACCTGAATACGTGCAGACTGCTGTATCGCTCACGATAGAATCTCCCACAATCCATAAGAATTGAGCGTCTTTTTCTTCGATATATTCAGGCTTTCTAGGAGTCCAAACCCCTTTCGCTTTCTCCCCATCGGTATCCAAACCAAAAGCTCCCCCTCTCGGAGCGGACTCATCTTCATCCAGATAAATTATCGCTTGGACTCCTCTATTCGCCACGTCTTGTAAAAGAGAGCTATTCACAAACACAAACCTCTCGTCATATTCAAGTAGCCCAGTTTCATAAATGCCACAAACTTTCACTTGACGAGGTTTTACGTCTTCATTTTTAATAACAAGATAAAGTGCGATGCGGTCACCACTTTGAAGTTCGAGTTTAGATGCGAGTGGCTTAGAAATCAGGATGTCGTTTTCGCTGTGTGGTAGCTCTCCAGATGTGAGCGCCTCCCAGATCATCGTTGTATCACTAGAAAAACTTGTTTTTGAGATCCCGAAGTCAATTCCTTTTACGGTTACACCTTTCAGAGATTCACTTGTTTCTAACAGTCCTGGCCTAATGTGCATGGGAGCTACGTGCCGCACTCCAGATAAATCTGAAAACTCCTTTAAAAGTTTAGAGTCAAGTACCAATCCATCATTGTCAGGATCGTTAGGAGTGACCTGAAGGTGAGAACTAAACCCTATTACAAGTTCCTTCACCTCGTGCTGAAAACCCTGAACGATAGCTGTGGATACAATGATTAAAGCAATACCTAAGGCTACTCCAGCTGTCGCAATCTTTACCACTGGACGAGCCCAAGACGAATGAGAGCCACCTGCTTCTTGGCTCATCCGGTTTGCTATTTTACGAGTAATACTCATCGGGGCTGAAAGGTACTTACTTTTGCAGAATGAATAAAGGAAAAAACGTACACGAAAACATCTTAGGAGCTATTGGAAACACTCCTCTTATAAAGTTGAATAGAATCGTAGAGGATTTTCCTTGTGATGTGTATGCTAAGGTGGAGTACTTTAACCCAGGTCATAGTGTTAAAGACAGGATGGCACTCCAAATGATTGAAGATGCTGAGGTATCGGGCGACTTGAAGCCAGGAGGAACCATCATCGAGTGTACTTCAGGTAATACTGGAATGGGACTAGCGTTGGCCGCGATCGTTAAGGGTTACAAACTGATTTGTACAACAAATTGTAAACAAAGCAAGGAGAAGGTGGACATGTTAAGGGCAATGGGTGCGACGGTTCATGTTTGTCCTACTGCAGTCGCGCCCGATCACCCAGAGAGTTACTACAGTGTGGCGGAAAAGTTGAATTCTGAAATTGAGAACAGTTTCTGGTGCAATCAATACGACAATCTCAGCAATGGTAAAGCTCATTATCTTTCGACAGGTCCTGAAATTTGGGACCAAACCAAAGGTCGCATCACCCATTTCATCGTAGGAGTGGGAACAGGAGGAACCATCTCAGGTGTAGCTAAATACCTGAAAGAGCAGAATCCAGATGTCCAAATATGGGGTGTTGATTCTTATGGGTCAGTATTTAAAAAGTATCTTGAAACGGGAGAATTCGACGAAAATGAAATCTACAGCTATCTAACGGAGGGCATAGGAGAAGATATACTACCTGCAAACGTAAAATTCGAGATCATTGACAAGTTCGAGAAAGTAACAGACAAGGATGCTGCCCTCGCTGCCCGAGAGCTCGCCTTAAAAGAAGGGTTATTTCTCGGATATTCTTGTGGTTCGGCGATACAAGGTCTTCGTCAGCTCAAGTCCGAGCTTAAACCGGGCGACCTCCCCGTTGTCCTATTCCACGATCACGGTTCACGCTATGTAGCGAAAATATACAATGACGATTGGATGCGCGAGCAGGGGTTTATTGACTAAAAAATCAAATCTACTCTGTTGACTTCCTGTTCCAGAAATAGATTTAAGTGTAGGAATACTATCCCTTGAACTCCAGAAACGTCTTGCGGATAATAGCAAGGCATTCATTTAACTGCTCTTCAGTAATGACTAAAGGAGGAGCGAAACGAATGATGTTCCCGTGCGTGGGTTTAGCGAGAAGCCCGTTGTCTTTCATGGCGACACATAGATCCCACGCTGTGGTGGATTCTGGGGTGTCGTTGATGATCACGGCATTCAATAATCCACGTCCACGAACGAGCTCTATTAGCGTGCATTCCTTAGCTATTGCTTCGATTCCAGCACGGAATTGATGTCCAAGTGTACGTGCATTTAAGGCCAAGTCTTCGTCTCGTACGACAGATAGGGCTGCGATAGCTACTTCTGCGGCTACGGGGTTTCCTCCAAATGTAGAGCCATGCTGTCCTGGATGAATGACATTCATCACAGAGTCGTCAGCAAGAACAGCAGAAACGGGATAAGCGCCTCCGCTGAGTGCTTTTCCTAGAATGAGTAGGTCGGCTTTAACGAAACTGGCTTGACGTTCGCAAGATCCAGAGCAAGTGCAATTTCCGCAAGTAGCAAGTAGAGCACCAGTACGGGCGATTCCAGTTTGGACTTCATCAGCCATAAAGAGAACGTTTGCTTCCTTACAAATGGCGTGAGACTCACGGATGTAGTTTTCAGAAGGCACATTAACGCCTGCCTCACCTTGGATAGGCTCGACTAAGAATCCGGCTACGTTAGGGTCTTTTACGGCTTCGCGTAATACGTCTAGGTTGTTGTACTCGATAACGTCAAATCCCGGAGTATAAGGTCCAAATCCACCTGTAGCGTCATCATCCGTAGAAAATGAAACGATGGTAGTTGTGCGGCCATGGAAATTCTCACCACA
>JABISU010000214.1 GCA_018700255.1 Flavobacteriales bacterium
ATTTACAAAGAGTTTTTAATGGCGTTAAAAGGTTAAACAAAGAGATTTTAAAATTATATGAGCAGTTACAATTGGACTTCTATCAAAGAATACGAGGATATTCGCTTTGAATTCTTTGAGGGCATCGCTAAGATTACAATTTGCCGACCTAAGGTACTAAACGCATTCCGCCCTGAGACGAATATTGAGATGATCGATGCTATGGATATCGCTCGTGAAAGGGCTGATGTGGGGGTAGTAGTCTTAACTGGTGAGGGTGATGTTGCTTTTTGCAGCGGCGGAGACCAAAACGTAAAAGGTGTCGGTGGCTACATCTCTAAAGACGGAGTCCCTAGACTTAACGTCCTCGATTTGCAAAAACGTATCAGATCCCTGCCTAAACCTGTAATAGCTATGGTAAATGGTTACGCAATTGGAGGAGGACATGTTCTTCACGTTGTCTGTGATTTAACAATCGCAGCGGACCATGCGAAATTTGGTCAAACCGGACCAAAAGTGGGTAGCTTCGACGCTGGGTTTGGTTCTAGCTACTTAGCTGATATGGTAGGCCAAAAGAAGGCAAGGGAGATCTGGTTCCTTTGTGAACAATACACAGCAGCCGAGGCTGAGAAAATGGGTATGGTAAATAAGGTTGTGCCTCTTGCTAACCTGGAAGAAACTACTGTCGAGTGGTGCCGTACTATTATGAAGCGCTCTCCTCTTGCTATTCGCATGATTAAGCGCGGGCTTAACGCAGAGCTTGACGGTCAACGCGGTCTGATGGATTTTGCTGGTGACGCGACCCTCATGTACTATCTAATGGAAGAGGCACAAGAAGGTAAAAATGCATTTTTGGAAAAGCGCGATCCTAATTTCCAGCAATTCCCTAAATTCCCTTAAAAGGAAAACAATATGGCATCACTTAAAGCTTGGGTAAAAGCTGGAAGACCTAGGACTCTTCCTCTTGCGATTACGTGTGTGCTTATAGGAGCAGCAATCTCACTTTCTCCTTCTGACTTCTCACTCGACAAACTTCCTGACGTTAAGTTTTACACTGTGTTAGGCCTAACTCTTCTTACGGTAATTTATCTACAAGTTCTTGCAAATTTCGCTAACGATTATGGCGATTTCAAAAAAGGTACGGATGGACCAGATAGATCAGACCGTGCCATGGCTTCTGGGGAAATATCTGAAAAGGAAATGAAAAGGGCGCTTGTTGCCACTACAATAAAAGCTTTTATTGTAGGGAGTACTACTGTGTGTTTTGCCCTAGATTTTGACCTGACTAAGTCAGCCATCACACTCTTCTTTATCACGCTAGGATGTAGTTCGATATATGCTGCAATACGATATACTATGGGAACTGGGGCTTATGGTTATAAAGGCCTGGGAGATGTTGTCGTATTAATATTTTTCGGGTACATAGGGGTTTTAGGTGTTGCCTACCTCCTATCCGGAGGGTTGAATTTATTCTGGCTTTTACCTGCTACATTTTCAGGTCTTATGTCTGTTGCAGTTCTAAACCTTAACAATTTACGCGATCACGAAAACGATGCTAAATCTAGCAAGAATACAATCGTAGTGAAATTGGGGTTTAAAAACGCCAAACTTTATCACGCTGCATTAATCTTGGTGAGTTGGGGCGCAATGCTGCCTTTTTTATTCGGAATGAACGATCTACCTGTATGGAAGGGTGGTATGTGGTATGTCTTAATCGCTCTTATTCAACTCAAGCACTTGGTTTTTGTGATGAAGACTACGAAGCCAGAACAATTAGATCCAGAACTTAAAAAAATCGCTCTAACAGCTTTTGTAGTCGCTCTTTTTATGTTCTTAACCGTTACAGCATAACGATGGCAACCATTGAATTCACATCACACCCGTTAGAATTCAAAAAGCCTGCGCGCACTTCTCGCGATACATTAAAAAGTAAACCAAGCTTTTTTTTATCAATAGAAGATGATGGAGGTCGAAGAGGAAAAGGAGAATGCAGTTTAATTCCTGGCCTTAGCCTAGAGTCTGAAAAAGATGCAAGAGAAGCTTTAGAGCAACTGACAAAGCTCGACACGTTAAATCCAGAATCCATCCCCCATTCTCTACCTGCCGTGAAATTTGCAGTAGAAACAGCTTTAATAGATCTTAAACGTGAAGGCGCACCTACATGGATAGAAGGCATACCTGTTAATGGATTGGTTTGGATGGAAGATGCTGAAGGGATGTTAGAGCAGGTGGACGCCTTAGTTGCGAAAGGATATAAAACCATAAAGATTAAAGTAGGCACCCTACCCTTCTATGAAGAATTAGATCTACTCCAAGAAATCCGGCGCCGTTGTCCTTCCCGCGACTTCACTTTAAGAATTGATGCGAATGGAGCCTTTAGCAATCAAACACCCGATGGCCTAACAGCGCTTGAAAAACTGGAAATCCTACACAAGGCTGGGCTAGACCTGCACAGTATTGAGCAACCCATTTCACCAGGTTTAACAGAAGAAATGGCGGAGCTTTGCGCATCCTCCCCTGTCCCTATAGCTCTTGATGAAGAATTAATACAAATCCGCTCTGAATCAGAAAAAAGAGCACTACTTGAGAAAATACGACCTGCATATTTAGTATTAAAACCTAGCCTTTTAGGAGGTTTTAAATCTGCGGAATCTTGGATAACCCTAGCTGAAAGTCTTTCAATTGGTTGGTGGACGACCTCCGCTTTAGAATCGAACGTAGGGTTGGCAGAAATCGCTGAGTGGACTTATGAATTATTGAAATCTAGGCCAAATTTAAAAAGCATAGCTCAAGGGTTGGGTACCGGAAGTCTTTACAAGAACAACATTGCATCTACTGTTATAATTTCTGATGGGAAACTATTCTCCAGTCCCCTCCACAAAGAATTAAAATGGACACAAGAAATCTCAACAGCGATTGAAAATTGGTTTGCACATCCAAATGCACCCCTTTCATACAAAACCTCTGGATCAAGTGGTCCTCCTCGTGAAATTACTCATTCTCGGGATGCAGTAATAGCTAGTGCAAAAGAGACTTTAGAGTACTTCAACATAAAACCAGGAGATAGAGTGGTACTTTCTCTACCTGTAAATTTTATAGCTGGACATATGATGTTAGTGAGAGCAATAGTTGGAGGGTTAGCCTTGGAAATTGTCGAGCCTACAGCAAAGCCCAATTTTAAAACACCCGCTGATTTCATTGCCTTAACCCCATACCAATGCTACTCGCTACTACCTGATTTCCCCCCAGTTAAGAAGGTGCTTTTAGGGGGAGGTGTTGTTTCAGAAGATCTAATCGAGAGATTACCAAAGAGGATTGACTTTTATGAGGGGTTCGGAATGACAGAGACGATAACTCATATTGCCATTAGAAAACTACAACGTGAAAGTTCTAAAAGTCCATTTGAGGCTATGCCGGGAGTATGCTTTAGTATTTCGGAATACGGAGAACTCGTTATTGATGCTCCTTCTAGAGGGGTGACAGGCTTAGTTACAGATGATATCGTTGAACTTTTAGACTCAAAGAGATTTGTTTGGCTTGGGCGCAGAAGTTCAATAATTAATTCAGGTGGAATTAAAGTTATGCCTGAAGTTGTAGAGCAGGAGATTCGAGAGGTTATTAAACCACTTGGCTGTGATTATATGATAAAAGGTATGCCTGATGAATATCTTGGAGAGAAAGTCACCCTACTTTTAGATACTTTGGAACTTACTGAGAAAATCGAAAACGAACTTTTAATGGAGATTTCGCTACTGGGAAATTTATCCGAATATCACGCACCTAAAAAAATCGTGTACGGAAAGGTTATAAGATCTAATCGAGGTAAACTTAAAAGAAAGGAAACATGAAACCAGTAATTGTTTTTGCTACGGCTAATGAAAATAAAACTGCTGAGGTTCGAGAATTATTGAAAGATCTGTACGAAGTGAAGTCATTAATAGATATTGGATGCACAGAAGATATCCCTGAAACCACAAATACTTTGGAAGGTAACGCTAAGCAAAAAGCAGACTACGTAAAAGAAAAATACGGCTATGATTGTTTTGCTGATGACACAGGTTTAGAAGTTGAAGCTCTAAATGGCGCTCCCGGAGTTTTCACAGCTCGATATGGCGGACCTGAGAAAGACGCGCAGCAGAATATGAACTACTTGATGAATGAGCTTGAAAAAGTTGGAGCTTTAGCCCCCTCTGAACGGGGTGCTCGATTTAGGACTGCCATCCACCTCATTATAAATGGTAAGGAAGTTGGGTTAGAGGGGATTTGTAAAGGGCATATAGCTCCGTTGCAGTCTGGTACAGCTGGATTTGGATATGATCCTGTCTTTATCCCAAAGGGAGAAGATAGAACCTTTTCTGAAATGAGTGCAGAAGAAAAGAACTCTATGAGTCATAGGGGTAGTGCAATACGTTCGATGTTAGAATATTTAGGAGTGTAAAAGTGCTGTTTAATCAGGTTTAGCCCATATTTGCAAAATGAATTATCTTGAATTCGAAGAGCCAATTAAAACCCTGCGTGAGCAGTTAATTCAGGCGAAAGATATTGAGTCAAAAAACGAGCTTGATATGACCACTACTATTGTGGAACTTGAAGATAAAATTGTTGAGGTAACTAAGGAAATTTACGGTAAACTTACTGCTTGGCAGCGTGTACTTGTAAGTCGCCATCCCGACAGGCCTTATGCTCTGGATTACATGATCGCCATTACTGACGGCGAGTTTATGGAACTTCACGGGGATAGAAACGTAAAGGACGACAAGGCTATGGTTGGGGGATTTGGGGAAATTAACGGCAGACCTGTTATGCTTATAGGCCAACAAAAAGGCATCAACACAAAAATGCGTCAATACCGCAACTTCGGCATGGCGAACCCTGAAGGATACAGAAAAGCTCTTAGACTAATGAAATTAGCTGAGAAATTCAACATCCCAGTTGTGACTTTAATCGACACTCCTGGAGCTTACCCTGGATTAGAAGCTGAGGAGAGAGGCCAGGGAGAAGCTATCGCAAGAAATCTAATGGAAATGACTCAGTTGAGAGTTCCTATTATTTGTATCATCATTGGCGAAGGTGCTTCCGGAGGAGCTTTAGGGATAGGGATTGGTGACAGGGTGATGATGCTTGAAAACACTTGGTATAGTGTTATTTCACCTGAATCTTGTTCTTCAATTCTTTGGAAATCTTGGGATCACAAAAAAGAAGCTGCCGAAGCTTTAAAACTCACTGGAGATGATATGCTTGGCAACAAACTAATAGACGGGATTATC
>JABISU010000215.1 GCA_018700255.1 Flavobacteriales bacterium
ACGACCTAAAGCAAACATGACGGTAAACATATCAGTTGGTATGCCTAATGCACGATAAATTATTCCAGAGTAGAAATCGACGTTAGGGTAGAGGCCTCTCTCAATGAAATACTCATCGTTTAGAGCTACTTGCTCTAATTCTTTAGCGATATCTAAAATAGGATCGCTTACTCCGAGAGCTTCAAGAACCTCATCTGCCGCTACCTTAATAATAGTAGCTCTAGGGTCGAAGTTTTTGTAAACACGATGACCAAACCCCATCAAACGGAAACTGTCGTTTTTATCTTTTGCTTTGTCAATCCACTTTTGAAGACCACCACCATCGCGACGAATTTTTTCGAGCATCTCAATAACAGCTTGGTTAGCCCCTCCGTGAAGTGGACCCCATAGAGCTGCAATTCCAGCTGAAATAGACGAATATAAATTAGCTTGAGATGATCCTACTACACGTACAGTAGCCGTTGAACAGTTCTGCTCGTGATCTGCATGAAGTATCAGTAGTTTGTTGAGCGCACGCTCGACAACGGCATTCACTTTGTAATCTGCCGTAGGGAGTCCAAACATCATCTGTAGGAAATTCCCACAGTAGCTCAGATCATTCCGTGGGTACATTGTAGGTAGGCCTTTATTATGCTTGTAGGCTTTAGCTGCAAGTGTAGGAAGCTTTGCGATTAAGCGGTGTATTGTTTTCTCAATATCAGTAACTGATCTATTTGAATTTTGAGATTCAGGGTAAAAAGTGGATAGACTAGCTATCATAGAAGATAACATTCCCATAGGGTGAGCCCCCTGAGGAAAAGCGTCAAAAAAACGCTTCATATTTTCATGAACTAGTGTGTGTTGAGTGATAGACTCATTGAAGTATGCCAATTCATCACTGTTTGGCAGTTCGCCGTAAACAAGTAAATATGCAACCTCAAGGAAAGTAGCGTTTTCAGCAAGGTCTTCAATGCTATATCCGCGGTATCGTAGGATGCCATTCTCACCATCTAAGTAAGTGATTGAGCTTTGTGTGGAACCTGTGTTTTTAAACCCAGGATCAATAGTGATGTAACCTGTAGTAGCACGAAGTGTACTTATGTCAATAGCTTTTTCGTTTTCAGAACCAGTAATAACAGGGAGTTCAATTTCCTTTCCTTCAAGAATTAGTTTTACTGTATCACTCATTTTTTCGCTATTATTTTTTCAGTTGTGTGCCAAAGATGTCAATGTCCACTTAAAAAAGTGGGATGCAAATATAACGAAATCAACAGTCTAAATGCAATAACTTAAATCAAAAGAGAATATCACCAAGTGCCAACAAAATCAGAAGAGTATTTATCCCACATAGGTTGCATTTCTTCTTGTGGGGTATCACTCTTATAAACATCGTTAAAAAATGTAAGTAAAACCTGAAGTTGACGAGGCTGCTTGTATCCGGAAATAGGTGCTATAACTTTAAAATCTTCATCGAAATAAACGATTGTTGGGTATGCTGAAACTTTTAATGCTATGGATAGTTGGTGTACTCCATTGCGTCCTTTGCTATTGGGGTTGTAGTTGGGATTGCTGTAAACCTCTCCTCTAAATGTTGTAGGGTCAGGGCTTTCAGCGTCAAATTTCACACAATAATAATTTTTATTTACGTATTCAATTAAGTTCTTATTTGTAAATGTATTCGCCATCATCATCTTACAGGGTCCACACCATTTGGTGTAAACATCCATCATGACTTTGCGTGGTTCATCTTTGAGCGCTTCGGTCACTTCTTCAACGGTCATCCAATTTATTTTTGCTTCCTGAGCATTTAATTCTAAGTTAGAAAACCAAACCAGCGCTATAGAAGCAATTAAAAGACGCATCATTAATTATTTTTTATGAGGTTGCAATTTACAAAATAAAAAAGATGGAAGATGTTAATTACATTCATAGTTGTATTTTGCACAGAATTAAAAATTAAAAATCATGTCTTCAGCATCAATACCGGCCCACCAGAAAGAATTATTTGGCCACCCAATAGGTCTTTACGTATTGTTTTTCACAGAAATGTGGGAGCGTTTTTCATACTATGGAATGAGAGCTATCCTTGTGTTGTACTTGGTTACGGAGACTAAAGAAATTAATCCAGGTTTAGGTTGGACTGATGGTGATGCGCTTGCTTTATACGGTTGGTACACTATGATGGTATACGTCATGTCTGTTCCTGGCGGATATATCGCAGACAAATTTTTAGGCCAAAAGAGATCCGTCCTCATAGGAGGTATTTTGCTTTTAATAGGTCACAGTACTCTTGCGATTGAGCAAATGTGGGCTTTCTACACAGGCCTGGTTTTTATTGTCTTAGGAGTAGGTATGTTAAAACCTAATATCTCAACTATGGTTGGGGGGCTTTATAAGCAAGGAGATATAAGAAGAGATCAAGGGTTTACAATCTTCTATATAGGTATTAATGTAGGTGCGTTTTTATCGAGTTTAATAGTAGGGTATGTGGGTGAGGTTCATGGATGGCACTATGGATTCGGGCTCGCTGGAATAGGAATGGGTTTAGGTCTGTTGCAGTATGTATTTGGTCTTAAGTACCTAAGTCAAGTGGGGAACTATTTAGGAGACTCTAAGGATGAAAAAGAGGTTATGAAAGCTCCCCTTACTAAAGTAGAAAAGGATAGAGTTGGCGTGCTTTTAATCTCATTCCTTTTAGTAATATTGTTCTGGGGAGCATTTGAACAGGCGGGAGGTTTAATGAACATCTATACCATGGAGAATACTGACAGGTTTATTGGTGATTGGCTAGTGCCTGCCTCATGGTTCCAGTCTATCAATGCTATGTTCATAATATTCTTTGGAACTTCTGTTGCTTTGTTTTGGGCGAATAGGAAGTTAAAAGGCAAGGTTTCATCCTCTCTATTTAAAATGATTATTGGATTAATCATTATGGGTATTGGCTTCTTCTTTATGACTGGGGCGACTGCTCAGTACGAAGCTACAGGTAGTTCAGCGATGTATTGGTTGGTATTTGCATACCTTTTCCATACTATAGGTGAGCTTTGCCTCTCTCCAGTAGCATTGTCATTTGTTACAAAACTTGCTCCTGTAAAATACGCTTCGATAATGATGGGTGTTTATTTTGCCATGACAGGGTTTGGAAGTAAGCTCGCTGGTCTTTTAGGCGAGTGGTCGTCAAGTTTAGGCGCCTTTACTATATTTACAGGTATTGCTGTAACATGTGTAGGCATAGGATTGCTAGTTTTACTTATCAGGCCAAAGCTTGAGGCTTTAACTCACGGTGTAGAGGATGAAGAAGCTGTACTGAGTTAAAGAATAATTTAAAGAAAAAAATCGGGGTGACTTTGCAATTGCAGAGTCACCCCGATTTCGTTTAAATAAACTTACTACGATACGCCTTAGAAATTTTCCTTTACGAAATCCATCATCATATTGAAAAGATGGATTCGCGTATTTCCACCGTATATACCATGGTTGCGATCTGGATAAGCAAAGAAATCGAAATCTTTATTTGCATCCACTAATGCATTCACCATCTCCATAGAGTTTTGGAAGTGGACGTTGTCATCCCCTGATCCGTGAACCAGTAGAAGGGCTCCTTCAAGTTTATCAGCGTGGTTTACAGGGCTGTTGTCTTCGTACCCGCTCTCATTTTCTTGAGGGGTTTGCATAAATCTCTCAGTGTAAACGGTGTCATAGTATTTCCAGTTTGTGACTGGAGCAACTGAGATGCCAGCGCTATAAACTTCAGCCCCTTTAGTCATGCAAAGTAGCGTCATAAACCCACCGTAGCTCCATCCTTGAATTCCTATTCTATTAGCATCTACGTATTCTAGGTCACCTAAGTATTTAGCGAAATCAATAAAGTCCTCAGTCTCTAATTTTCCCAATTCTTTATATGTACTGTGCTCGAATTTGCGTCCCCTAAGAGGAGTTCCTCTTGGATCGACCGATACCACGATGTACCCTTCTTGAGCTAAATATTGATACCACATAAGGTTTGATCCACCCCAACTATCTGTAACGGTATTGACTCCGGGGCCTCCGTAAATGGCTACGTAAACAGGGTATTCTTTAACAGCGTCAAAATCAGGAGGTAAAATCTTCCAACAATTTAGCTCAGCTCCAGAAGAGTTCGTAAATGAAAAGAACTCTTTTTCAGAGTAGTCATATTCGCTGAGCGTGTTCCTAAGATCTTCATTGCTTTTTAATGTTCTAACAACGTTGCCTTTTCTATCTATTAAGGTGTAAACAGGAGGAGTGTTGGCATCGCTATGGTTGTGTATTCTATACGAGAAGTTTGCAGAGAAGTTTGCTCTGTGATGCCCTGGCGTGTCGTCTAAAGTTATAATATTGCCACTAAAATCAACAGAGTGTAGGTGTTGTTGAGTTGCACCTTTCATAGATGAGCTGAAGTAAATTTTCTTTTTTGCTTCGTCATAACCCATGAATTCAACAACGTCCCATTCTCCTTTCGTTAATTGCTTCACTTTACCATCATACCCAAATTTGTATATGTGGTTAAACCCGTCTCTTTCACTAGTCCAAAGAAAGGATTTTCCATCTTTCAAGAAGATTAGATTATCGTGGATATCTATATATGTTCTTGTTGTCTCTTTGAACACCTCTTTACTGCCTATGCGATTGTTAGACAATTCACCTTCTGTAAGGTAGAATCTCAGATCGTTTTGGTGTCGGTTCATAGTTAAGATGCATAGTTGTTCAACATCTTTAGTCCAAAAGAATCTAGGTAAGTAATACGCATTCCTATTAACAGCCACTGCGTGATTAATCCCAGTGTTTAAATGGTGTATGTACACCTGCACATCACTGTTTACTTCCCCAGCTTTAGGGTACTTGAAAGTGTTGAGTTCCGGGTATAGTCCACCGTACATAGGCATGTTCATCTCCTTAACGGCACTTTCATTAAACCTGTAATAAGCGAGTCTCTCACCGTCAGGCGACCACTTCATTCCGTTGTCATCACCGAATTCCTCTTCGTAAACCCAGTCAGTAGCTCCGTTGATAATGCTATTCGCAAGTCCGTCTGTTGTTACTTGTGTTTCCGTTCCGTCGATAAGGTTTGCAATAAAAACATTGTTATTTCTTACAAATGCAATCTTATCTGCAGAAGGAGAGAATGTCGCAAGGCGCTGTTGGCCTTTTGAGAAATCTGTTAATGGCTTAGCGAGCTCTTTTGAATGTGTATCGTAGATGTAGAAATCTGCATAAAACGAATGTCTATATAGTTGGTTCGTGTTTGTTGTGAGAAGTATGAACCTCTCGTCAGCACTGAAGAAGTAGTCATTAATGTATTCTCGGGCATCTTCAAAAGCTTGAAGTGAAGTAACGATGGTTTTTACCTTTTTGCCAGACTTGTATGAATACTTGACTATTGAAGACCCTTCATCTTCATCAAAATCACTTGTAGTGTAATGAGTCCCGCTTGCCATAGATCTTACTCCCCAAACGCCTTCCGATCTGAATTCTCCGCTCCAGATTTTTTCGTTTGAGAAGGTTTGGGCTGAAGAAGAAAAGCACAAAAGGAACGTGCTTAAAGCAAGAGACAATGTGACTGTCTTTGAAAAATGTTTATGCATCTGAAATATCATATTAATTGGGGGTTACTTTTGACAGCGTACAAGATAGTAAATCGATAACGTCTAAGAGCACTGCTTATGAATTATAGAAATATTTTTCAAAATATTTTACCTCCCGAAAGGCTGCATTTTGATGGTGATATCATGGAATTTCATTCGAAAGATGAAACTGAAGACTTGCATTTTATACCAGGAGTGGTTGCGGAGCCTGTAACTACAACGGAGGTTTCTGCGTTAATTAGGATGGCTTTCGAGCATGAAGTGCCTGTTACAGCTGGAGGTGCAAGAACTGGACTTAGTGGTGGGGCTCTTGCAATTAAAGGAGGCCTTGTTTTGTCGTTAAGGAGAATGAATAAGATTTTACTTATAGATGAGAAAAATCACCAAGTGATTGTTGAGCCTGGAGTTATCACTGAGGTGCTCCAAAACGCGGTTTCCGAGAAATGTCTCTTTTACGCAGTTGACCCTGCTTCTCAAGGGACTTGTACTATAGGGGGTAATATAGCCGAGAATAGTGGGGGCCCAAGGGCAGTGAAGTATGGTGTAACAAAGGATTGGGTTTTAAACCTAGAAGTGGTGCTAGCTGATGGTCGAATTATAGAAACGGGAGCAAACACTTTAAAGAACAGTACTGGGTATAACTTAACGGGGCTTATTGTAGGTAGCGAGGGGACATTGGGTGTGGTCACGAGAGCTACTCTTAAACTACTGCCATTGCCGAGATTTCAAGCACTTATGTTTGTACCATTTACAAGTGTCACTAACGCATGTAAAACAGTGTCAGAAATTTTCAGAGCTGGTGCTATGCCAAGCGCAGTTGAGTTTATGGAGCATGATGCTATGGCTCTGACTCAGAAATTTACAGGTAATAGAGAATTGGTTCTTTCAGAAGATGATGAAGCTTATCTATTAATTGAGGTTGATGGATTTGACGAATCTGAGATTATGCCTCAATGCGAAAGGATACTTTCAGTTTTAGAAGAAAATGGTTCGGGTGAAGTTCTATTTGCTCAATCAGATTCGGAGAAGGAAAAACTCTGGTTTTTAAGGCGAAGGGTAGGAGAGGCGGTTAAGGCAGCGAGTATTTATAAGGAGGAGGATACAGTAGTCCCACGCGGGATGTTGCCGGATCTGATGCTAGCGGTGAAATCAATAGGGGAGAAATATGGATTTAGGTCCATTTGTTATGGTCACGCTGGAGATGGAAATCTGCACATAAATATCTTAAGGGACGATTTAAGTGATCAGTTTTGGTCTGTAGAATTAAATAAAGCTATTCGCGAATTGTTTGATGTAGTTGTAGCGATGGGAGGCACTTTAAGCGGTGAGCATGGCATAGGCTTAGTCCAAAAGGACTTTATGGACATCGCTTTCTCCCCGGACGAGTTGTCTGTTTTAATAATGATAAAAAACGGATTTGATCCCAAAGGAATCATGAACCCAGGAAAAATGTTTCCAAACTCGTGAATGTGAATATTCTGATTTTATGTGCGTCAAAAGTGTGAATTGAAAGACTAACTTTCATTTTTAAATTAAGATTATATAAGATGGCTCAAGATTTATTGAAAGGGAAAAAAGGAATAATTTTCGGTGCGTTGAACGACATGTCAATCGCATGGAAAGTTGCTGAGCAAGCCGTTGCTCAGGGAGCAGAAATTGTGCTTACGAATGCACCTATTGC
>JABISU010000216.1 GCA_018700255.1 Flavobacteriales bacterium
AACATCTTTTACTGAAGGTACTTGTGAAAATGTTGGAGTAGTTTCTCCTTGTGATGACCTAGGGGAAGTTGACTTCGGATTGTGCGATATGGTTTTAGGGGTAGCTATGGTAAATGGTGGATGTACTTATCTTAGTGGATGCGGATGGGAAGTTAATGGTGTGGACTATAGTCCAGCCTTCTTTGATTCTATCGACGCTTGTAATGCTGATTGTGGAGACAATGTGGTTTCTCCTTGTGATGACCTAGGGGAAATTGACTTCGGAGAGTGTGATATGGTTTTAGGTGTTGCTATGGTAAATGGTGGGTGTACTTATCTTAGTGGATGCGGATGGGAAGTTAATGGCGTGGATTATAGTCCAGCCTTCTTTGATTCTATCGACGTTTGTAATGCTGATTGTGGAGACAATGGAGTAGGTTGTTATAACGATGCGGGTGACTTCTACGCGTTAGGTCAAGTCCTTGAAGTATCTGTAGACTGGTGCGAAAATTACACTTGTTCCCTGACTTCAAATGGCGATATTGGATTTGTTCTGAATTCAATAATGTTCCCTTGGGAGTGTGATAGTGGCGGTGATGAAGGTTGTATAACTCCAAATGGAGACCTTTACTTGCCTGGTGAAATTATGGTGGTAAGTGACATTTGGTGTGAAAATTATACTTGTTCTCCAGTTGATGTTGCAGGGGTAAATTACGAGTTTATTTTAAACGCGGATTTATATCCATGGGAGTGTGACCCTATTTGGGAAGACGGATGTTATGCTGAAGATGGTACATTTTACTTACCTGGAGAAGTTTTAGAAGTGAGTGATATCTGGTGTGAAAATTACACTTGTATTGCTGGATTTGCTGGATTCATGTTTCTTCTAAACTCTGATTTATATCCATTGGAGTGTGAAATAGATCCTAATCTTGGTTGTATTGAAGGGGGTGAATTTTTCCCAGTTGGAGCTTCTTACTACATAAGTGAGTGTGAGTATATAATATGCGAAGGAGAGATGAATTGGTCAGCTATAATGGTGATTGCAGACTGTGAACCAAATGATTGTATCGACACAACGCTCATTGACCTTAATGCAGTATGTTATGATCTTTGGGATCCTGTTTGCGGATGTGATGGGGTTACATACTCAAATGATTGTTACGCTATAAATTTCGCTGGAGTGACATCTTTCACACCTGGACCATGTAATGATGTCCCTGGTGGGTGCACGTATATACAGGCTTTGAATTATCAGCCAGATGCATCTTGGGATGATGGGTCGTGTTTATTCGCTCCCTGTAATTCAGACTGTACGGGAGATATAGATGGTGACTCAAGTGTAACCGTGAACGATATTTTGCAGTTACTTGGAAACTTCGGTTCGATTTGCCAGTAACATTATCTTAAATTTGTCGCATGAAAAATTTGATTGCGATTGCTTTTAGTCTAGTGTGTTTTCAGTTTGTTGTCGATGCTCAGAGTGTTGATGTATATGAGGTGCGTCTTAGCTTAGGGGATTTAACTTCAATAGTAGATGAGGTTGATCAGGCTGTGCTGAGGGCTGAATCAGAGTGGGGAGTTTGGTCGAACGAACACGAGGGCTGGAGAGTGGTAATGGGTGGGGGAACGAAGTTGCCGCATAGAGCTTGGGGAGGAGGGATTGAAGTAGAAGGTGAGGGATTGGAGATGAGGCACGCCGTCTTTGTTCAAGGAGAGATGAGTCTGTTCGGGGTGGATGTTGATCAACTGGGAGAGGCGAGGTACGCATATAAATCTAGTGGCGCCATTCACGAACGAGCATTTTCTAACCAAACTATTGAAGGTTATGATGTACTGTTAAGTTCACTTACCACGAAATGGCGTGACGGGAAGCTTGTGATGTGGGGGCTAGATTGGTGGCCAGATGCTATAGTGCCAGAAGGACAGATTTTATCTGATGATGAGATTCTAACTTTTGCCATAAATAACCTTCCAATGAATGACATCGAATCAACTTGGAACGGTTGGGGAATTTTGCCTGATGATTACGCAGAGGGAGAATACAGGCTTGTTAGAAAAATAATAATTGAAGGACATATTGATGGGTTGTTGAGGAAGTATTCGACTTGGGTGGATGCTATAACGGGACAGGTTTGGTTGAGAAAAAACGAAGTGGTTCATCACGTAGGTAAACACGCAACAAGGAGCATGGGGATGCCGGTAACGAATGTGAAATATAAAAACACAAAGGTTTTGCAAGAGTCTTTTCTTCCAATCATTTCAGGCATAACTCAAGCTGAAGCCCACCCCGCATATCCATTTGAATCCCCAGAGATATTAGCGATGCCTCATTTGAAAATGACACTCAACGGGATGACATATTACTCAGATGAGAATGGTGGCTTTGTAACGGGAGAGTCTGGAGATGTTTTCAATGTCCCATTTGCTTTAGAAGGTAGATGGAGTAAGGTGTATACAGACGATGTTATGCCATCCGAAAACATTGATTTACAAGATGCATACAACTATTTAACTGTCCCCGGAAATGTTAAGGAAACGAGTGCGTACAGGAGTGTAAATTTAATCCATGACCATATGAAATTATGGATGCCTGAGTTTACTGGACTAGATTTCCCGATGACGACAAATATTGATGTGGAAGGAGAATGTAACGCCTTTTTCGATGGCGGAAGTATTAACTTTTTCGATACGGGTGGAGGATGTAACCCTACCTCTTTAATCGCGGATGTGGTGTATCACGAATACGGCCATGCGATAAATAGTTACTACTACAATTCACTTGGAGCTGGGTTTAACAATGGAGCGATGGGAGAGGGATATGCTGACTTTTGGGCTATGTCTTTAGGAGATATAGCAGAGATAGGAATGGGTTTTTACGAGGAAAATAACGATGGGATAAGACGCTACGATGAGAATCCCAAGGTATACCCAGAAAACTTAGTTGGAGAAGTTCATGCCGATGGTGAAATTATTGCTGGAGCTTGGTATGACACCCATCTATTAATGGGCGGGGATTGGTCACAAACAATATCGCTGTTCGTAGATGCATATCCCGGATTACAAGCAACAGCAGTGGATGGTAACGAAGGACAAGCATTCACAGACGTCCTTTTAGATGTCCTACAGGCTGACGACGACGACGACGATTTAATGAACGGAACTCCTAACGCTATTGATATTATCGAAGGTTTTGCGATCCACGGAATTACACTTTTCAGCTACGCAACTGTAGATCACTTCCCTTTGTTGTTCTCAGATGCTGATCAGGTTATTGAAATCGAAGCAGAGGTAGATATTATCTTCCCGTACAACCTATATTTCGACGGAGTTTACTTGAAATACAGAACCAACACAAGCGATGATTATTCGGAAGTGTTGATGGATGAAAATGGGGATGTTTTTACAGCTGAACTAACCGCTCTCCCACCTGGAACGGTGGTAGACTACTACATGGAAATCCACGATGTGTTTGGTGGTGTAAGCGGAGTAACTCCGTTTGCCGCAAACAAAGTCTCTAACAGCAACTTGCCATACCAAATAATAGTAGGCTGTTATCAACACCTCATAAACGACTCTGACGAGTATGCTGAACTTGGAAATTGGCAATTAGGTTCCCCAACAGATAACGCAAGTACAGGAGAGTGGGAAGAGACTATTCCTGTGGGTTCTTTCGGAGAGCCAGGCGTGCCTTCAACATTGGTAGCTCCCCAACAAGATCATACAGTGGGCTTTAGTGGATATTGCTTCCTTACAGGAGTAAGCCCTGGGTCGGACGCAGGGATAGGTGCTAATGATGTTGATGCTGGACACACAACACTCCTTTCTCCGGTTATAGATTTAACACAGTACGAAAATCCAGTGTTTTCTTATTGGAGGTGGTATGTAAATGCTCCTGCTACGGGTGCGAATCCCGCTACCGATTGGTGGCAGGTAGAGATTTCAAGTAATGGTGGAGATTCTTGGCAGTACTTAGAAAACACTCTTCAACAGGATGTTCGTTGGAGGAGAAATGCCTTTAGAGTTGCTGACTACTTAGATATTACAGATGAATTCCAAATGAGATTTATCGCATCAGACAGCACCACTATAGGAGAGTATTTAGACGGAGGAAGTTTAATTGAAGCTGCTTTAGACGATATCGTCCTATATGATGTCTTACCCATCGTAGATAACGTTCAAGACGCCTCAATTTCTAATGCTGTTGTGAGTGTATCTCCCAACCCCGCATCAGAAAACATATCTATTAATGGCGGCCTCCCGAATTCGACTATCAGAATTTTCGATCTCAAAGGTCAGGTGATTTACATAGGGAAAACATTGCAAGACGGAATAATTACAATTTCTGTAAACGACTTCTCACCTGGAATGTATAGCGCTCAGCTTATAGATTCTAACTTGAGAAACGTCTCTATAAAATTCGAGATTCTTAGATAGGCTCAATAGCAGAGGTTAAAAGCCATCCCACATTTCCGTTATCTAATTTCACCTGGGTCCACTCGTTTTCCTCGCTAACTATGCAGGCCCTGGTCCCTTCGTGAAGTTGGAATAAACTCATCCCTAATTCGCCAGGCATACTCCGGACTTCCACACAGCTATCCATTACTATGACGCATGAGCTTTCAGAAATTCTCTTGTTGGTGGAGTATAAAAACAATAGGAAAACTAAGGAAAGAGCCGCGCTCACCAGTGCACCACCTCTTAAAAAAGGTTTAGATAAACTCACCCCCCACTTGAGGTTTATGGCGATAAATACGAAAGCTGTAGTCCATGTTACTAAGCTCAGTATAAGCCAAACCCAGTATAAGTTTCCCGCAAAAATCACCGATACTAATCTATCTATCCCCACTCCAGGCAAAGCTTCGATTCTATCAATAGCTCTTAATTCTGCAAGAAGGAGATTGGCTCTCAAATCACCATCGAGCGGGTTTATAAGCCGCGCCCTTTCGTAGTGAAGTATAGATTCACCGATATGATTAAGTTTGTAATGAGCATTCCCCATATTGTATTCGAGCTCAAAACACAGGTGATTCTGCGCTACCTCTTCGTAAAGTGCCGCTGCCAATTCATACTTACCATCTACATATGCGTCATTCGCCTGTTGGAATAATTCGTCTACGTCTTTATCATTTCCGATCGCGAGTGAAGGTGCCATGACCATGGAAAGTAGAATTATCCCAAGGTTAAGTAAATTAGAAGATTTCATCTTTTTTTCACCTTTTTTAGTGAGGTCTCGGGCAAGCGAAATTGAATCATCAATTTCAGGAAGTAAGCCAGGTGCAAACCTTGCCATTTCACAAGTCTTTAAAAGCCCATCCCATTTATCAGCATCTTCTTTACCCACAATTTTATCTAGTTCAGCCACTCCTGTATTCCTACTGAATGAACTCCTTCCGATTTGGAGTTTAGAACACAAATACACCTCTAATGCTTCACCTAAAATAGTAAACGCCTCCTCACGGCTTTTAATCTTAGAACATTTACCTAGCACTTTATGTAGCACCTTAAGAGCTTTCTTACTCCTAGTACCTGTAGGGTCGTGAAGTTCAGAATCCCTTTTACGCCTGAATAGATAAGCTATACCTGCTACAACTGGCCCTAATAAAAACAACAAGTACATGGATAAATTCCTCAGATGCCCATCATTTCGCGATCCCCAATGCGCATGAGAGGTGTTGATATGCCTGATGTCATGATTTAAAATCATTACATCACTTTTCGTACCAAACATAGTCTCTCCTTCAGACCCAGACTCTCTCCCGTAAACGACAATTTTCCCTGAGTTTGTCGATGTTCTCACAAACTTATCTGACTTTGAATCGAAGTAGCTCACATTAAGGTTAGGTAATTCGTAGTTGCCCGGCGCTCTGGGGATGATAACGTACTTATACGACCTTTTCCCAGACTCGCCATATTGACTTACGTTTATCCTGTCTGTCATCTCCGGATCAAACACTTCGAACTCTGTAGGCCAAAGAATCTTAGGCTCCCTTAACAGTTTTAAATTTCCAGTTCCAGAATACTTAACGGTGAAATTGAACGCTTCATTTACCCCCACAGAATCAACCTCCACAACAGCGTCTACAGTTAAGTTGCTAAATGTTCCGATAAACCCTGGTGGTTTTCCGATTGGGTAAGGGAGAACTTCGATTTTTATGGATTTTGAAGTCGCGGTTACGTTTGAACCGTTAAAAAAATTAACCCTCACAAAACCTTTAATATTGAACCCTCCGATGTTGAAAGTCCCCGTCTGCTGGGGAAATGCAACCACACGCCCCACGGTAGCAACTTGATACCTCTTGCCATTAACAACTTCTGTTTCCCATCGCGCCTCCTTAACTTCTACCTTCTCCTTCCAAAACCCCTTCAATTCTGGTAGATTATACTCGCGCACCTCTAATGAGTTGTGTTGGTTATAAATTTTGTATTCAAAAACGATAGGTTCGCCAAGATGAACCTTCCTTTTAGACACTTCGATTACTGTAGCAAGGTTGCCCAAACCCTTTTGTTGCTTAGTGTTAGGCGTCTTTTCCCCGTCTTTCAAGACTCGGATAACGAACGGTTTGGAGTTGAGTACACCAGCAGATGTAGACAGTTTTATTGCCGGAATTTCAATGTCTTGATTAGAAGAGATCGAGTAGGCGTATGTGTAGACGTGTTTGCTGGTTTTCTTTCCATTTATCCAATTGGAGCTGTGTTGTTGTGACGGTCCCCCTAAAAAAGTAAGCCCTTTTAATTGAGGCATGGGGATATTACCAGAAATGGATGTACAGTTGTCGAGTGTAACCGAAATTTGAACACGGTTATTTAACCTGACTGGATTAGCGTTTACAGAAGTCGTAATAGATGGAGTTTGGGCATATATCGAGGATAATCCTGCAATTGTCAGAATAAATATCGAAACCAATCTATTTGAATAGACTATACTCATTACCACTGTTTTTCTATCGTCTTTTTCTCGCCCTTTCCCTTTTGCCTGCGCAATTTAGCTTGAATTTCCGCTTCTTTGTTCTCTAAGTTTTCTAAAATTCTTGCCATATCCTCTTTTGAGATTTGTCCTTCTACTTGTTTTTCGTCCTGTTTCTGTTCTTGACCGTCCTCGCCTTCCTGTTCTTCTTGTTTCTGTTCTTCACCATCCTCGCCTTCTTGTTCTTCTTGTTTCTGTTCTTGACCGTCCTCGCCTTTTTCACCGTCCTCGCCTTCTTGTTTCTGTTCTTCA
>JABISU010000218.1 GCA_018700255.1 Flavobacteriales bacterium
AGGACGCATGGGGACTAAAGAAACTCGCTTACCCAATTCAGAAGAAGACATCAGGCTTCTATCATCTGATTGAGTGGGAAGCTGAAGGAACTGCTGTCTTACCCTTCGAAACTGAATTCCGTCGCGATGAGAGAATCCTTAGATTCCTCACTACTGCTATGGATAAGCATCACATTACGTACGCGCAATCTCGCCGCGACAAGTCTAACCGCAAAGAAGAAGCTCCAGCGAAGAAGGAGGTTTCGACTGAAGAAAAAGCTTAAAGAACTGAAATCATGGCAGATAAAAAAGTACGCTACCTGAAATCTATCGAAATCGACACTAAAGCAGATCGTTACTGTCGATTCCGCAAAAAAGGATTTAAGTACATTGATTACAAGGATGCAGATTTCCTTCTAATGCTTTGTAACCCTCAAGGTAAAATTTTACCACGTCGTTTAACCGGAACAAGCTTAAAGTACCAACGCAAAGCGTCTCAGGCAATTAAAAAAGCCCGTCACCTTGCATTGATGCCTTACGTAGCTGACAACCTCCATTAAGAACTAAACGTCATGCACATTATCCTTAAAGAAGATATCGATAAAGTCGGTAACAAAAATGACATCGTTTCTGTCAAAACTGGATTCGCACGTAATTTCCTAATTCCACAAGGAAAGGCAATTTGTGCAACTGAATCAGCTAGAAAAGTTGTTGCTGAAGATGTTAGACAACAATCTCACAAAGCTGCTAAAGCACTCGAAGCTGCTAATAGCATAGTTGAAAACCTTAACAAACTAACTGTTAAGATTGGTGCTAAAGCTGGTGAGACTGGTAAAATCTTTGGTTCAGTAAACAGCATCCAATTAGCTGAAGCAATTCAAGCTGCTGGATTCGATATTGAACGAAAGCAGATAATTTTATCTAACGATGCTATTAAAGAACTAGGAAGCTACGAAGCAAAAATAAAAGTCTACAAAGACACTTTTGCAACCGTTAAGTTTGATGTCGTATCTGAGTAATCACTACACATTTTGAAATATTAAAAAGGCTCGTTCACGCGAGCCTTTTTTTGGTCTAAACTAGTTTCTAGAGACATATCTTTGAAAATATGCCAGACTTCGAATTAATTAGCGATTACACACCTCAAGGAGATCAAGGCGAGGCGATAAAACAATTAGTCAGCGGGGTGAATGATGGCACTAAACATCAGGTTTTACTTGGAGTTACTGGATCTGGGAAGACTTTCACGATTGCGAATATGATCGCTCAGACTAAGCGACCAACTTTAGTGTTATCACACAACAAAACCCTTGCAGCCCAGCTTTATAGCGAGTTTAAAGGTTTTTTCCCAAATAACCAAGTCGAGTATTTCGTTAGTTATTATGACTACTACCAACCTGAAGCCTTTCTGCCTGCTTCTAACACATATATTGAGAAAGACCTACAGATTAATGAGGAGCTTGAGAAACTGAGATTGAGTACGACATCTGCTTTACTGAGTGGTAGAAGGGATGTTATAGTTGTTGCCAGTATAAGTTGCATTTACGGGATTGGAAACCCTGTTGAATTTCACAAGAGTGTAATTACTCTGAAAGCTGGTATGAAAATCACTAGAAACGCTCTCTTACATAAGTTAGTTTCGAGTTTATACAGCAGATCTCAACTCGAGTTAACAAGAGGAACATTTAGGGTTCAGGGAGATACCGTTGATGTTTTCCTTGCATATGCTGATCATGCTCTTAGGATTTCTTTTTGGGGTGATGAGATTGAGACATTGCATACTATAGATCCCGAATCTGGCACGAGACTTCATGGTTTCGAAAAGTTCCTGGTTTATCCTGCAAATTTATTTGTGAGTAGTAAGGACAATACTGATTCGTCTGTGTGGTCTATTCAACAAGATTTAGAAAAGCAGAAGAAGTATTTGACTGACAACATGCTTCTTTCTGAAGCCAAAAGAATAGAAGAACGAACCCTCTACGACCTTGAGATGATTAAAGAACTTGGCTATTGTTCCGGCATTGAGAATTACTCAAGGTATTTTGACAAACGCAATCCAGGAGAACGACCCTTTTGTCTACTTGACTATTTCGACGATGACTTTTTACTTGTTGTAGATGAAAGTCACGTAACACTACCGCAAGTTGGAGCAATGTATGGTGGAGATCGATCGAGGAAGGTGAACTTAGTAGAACACGGTTTCCGCCTACCCTCAGCTTTAGACAATAGGCCACTTACGGCAGAAGAATTTACTGAGATGCTTAACCAAGCCATTTACGTGAGTGCAACACCAGCCGATTTGGAATTAGAAAGAGCTGAAGGTGTAATTGTTGAGCAAGTTATCAGGCCAACCGGTCTTTTAGACCCACCTATAGAAGTTAGACCATGCACAAATCAAGTGGATGATTTAGTTGAAGAAATTCGCAATGTTATCGACATGAACGACAGAGTTCTCGTGACAACATTAACAAAGCGCATGTCTGAGGAGTTGTCTAAATATCTCGAAAAAATCAACATTTCTACTCGCTACATACATTCCGAGGTGAAGACTCTTGACAGGGTGGCTATTTTACAAGACTTAAGGGACGGAGTCTTCGATGTTTTAGTGGGAGTTAACCTTCTTCGTGAGGGTTTAGATTTACCTGAAGTTTCTCTCGTAGCAATAATGGATGCTGATAAAGAAGGGTTTTTACGTAGCGTTCGTTCTTTAACCCAAACTGCAGGTCGTGCAGCTCGAAATGTAAATGGCCGTGTAATTATGTACGCTGACAAAGTGACGAACAGCATGCGGATTACGATTGACGAAACTTCTAGGAGAAGGATTAAGCAAGAAAAATACAATGAGCTGAACGGTTTAAGTCCAATGCAAATTAAACGATCAGCAGGCAGAGCAAACCTTGCCGCGGAACCAAAACCTACACTTTCGAAACAAACTTCAGACCCAGTACTTCTATCCATGTCTATTGAGCAGTTAAATCAACAAGCAGAAATAGCGAAGCGCTCGATGGATAAAGCTGCTAAAGAATTAGACTTCATGGAAGCGGCTAGACTTCGCGATGAGTTCTTTACAATAAAAAATCTTTTAGAAGTTAAAGGGTAGCAATAAGAAAAGCATTAGTAGATTGCAATATGAAAAAAATATTTTACATTCTAATAGGAACATCGTTGCTATTTATATTGGGATGTATGACAAATAAAACAAAAGCGAATCATATTGCAAAACAATGGTCTACCGCTGTTGTTGATTCAACCGAGTTTGCTTCTACTACATTCACGTTCAAAGACGTAAAGATTGAGGGTGATACATTGATTGCAAATGTTCAGTATTCCGGTGGATGCGGAGAACACAAATTCGAGATGAAAAAAAATGGCTTTTTAATGAAGAGTCTCCCGCCCAAGCAGCCCATACAAATCATACACTTAAGCACAGTCGACCATTGTAGATCTCTGATAAATGAAGACTTAAAATTCGACATCAGCAGCTTTCGTGGTACTCCTCATGGAACAACCGTTTTACTTTTAGAAAATTGGACCTCAGATATTATCTATAGTTATTAAACCTGTTATTGAAACCAACATGCGAAACATTTATTCTACAGTTGCAGTACTCTTAAGTATTGCTTCTTTTTCTTTTTCGGCCACAGGCCAAATCAACTACGGTGGATCTCCATCGTTCCTTGTGAACCAAGAGACTTTGACTGAAACCAGAGTCGTCATGCCTGCAATCTCAAGAGATGTTTTAGCTCAAGAAGATGCTGTTACTGACCAAATCAAAGAGGTGCCTTGGAGATTTGGTGTAGAAAACGAAGTTGATTTCTCGCCAGTGAATAGCGGATACTGGACGATAGAGGGAGACGAACAAGTATGGCGTCTCGAGATCTCTTGCTCAGATGCAACTTCTGTATCAGTCAGATTTGCTGAGTTTGGATTAGAAAAGGGTGCTTATTTGTTTGTTTGGTC
>JABISU010000220.1 GCA_018700255.1 Flavobacteriales bacterium
GGCTCTTGAAAATCTTAGCTTCTAAATAAGTTATTTTTAAAATTTTCTCAGCTTGCTTAACTAAGGGTAGGTTTCCCTTGCCAATCTGTTTACCTCCAGCAGGCCGAATAGAGTTTTCAACCAACTCTCTTAGTTTACCTACTTCGCAGTTTAATCCCTCAAGGATTTGGATGGCCGTTCCTTCCCCTTCTTTTATGATGCCTAATAGTAGATGTTCTACCCCTATGTAGTTGTGCTCTAGGCGTAAAGCTTCCTCTCGGCTGAAGGTGATAACTTCTCTTACTCGGGGTGAAAATTTAGCGTCCATATTGTGTAAAGTCTTAAGTTCTAATTAAAAGTAATTCCTTTGTAATGTATAACGCTTTACATGAGCAAAGTGTTGCTTAAAGGACTTCCTTCAAATCTACATATCTACTCCGAATAGATGAAATAAAGTTATCATCGTTATTCACAACTAAAAATCATCTATTGTGAAGAATTGAAGGTTTATTTTTAGCTGTTACCCAAGTTGGTTTTCGTATTTTTGAGTTCCCTGTGTAATTGCTGTTTATACGCGTTTTAGCGAATCATTCAGCTCTCAGTTTTATTGAAGATTAGTTGATACTATGGCAGAAGGAGAAAAAATAATTCAGATTAATATTACGGATGAAATGAAGTCAGCCTACATCGATTATTCGATGTCGGTAATTGTTTCAAGAGCGTTGCCCGATGTAAGAGATGGTTTCAAGCCAGTTCACCGAAGGGTTCTATATGGAATGCTAGACCTAGGGGTGTTGTCGAACAGATCTCATAAGAAATCAGCTCGTATCGTAGGAGAGGTTCTAGGTAAATACCATCCTCATGGAGATTCGTCTGTTTACGATACAATGGTACGTATGTCTCAAGACTGGTCATTACGTTACCCAATGGTTGACGGACAAGGTAACTTTGGTAGTATAGACGGTGATAACCCCGCTGCTATGCGCTATACGGAAGCCAGGCTAACAAAGATGGCTGAGTATATGCTCGGAGATCTAGATAAGAATACTGTAGATTTCTCACCCAACTTTGATGAGAGTCTAACTGAGCCAACAGTCCTTCCGGCAAAATTGCCTAACCTTCTGATAAATGGAGCCTCGGGTATTGCTGTTGGAATGGCGACAAATATGCCACCACATAATTTGACAGAAGTTCTAGATGGAGTGAATCATTACATAGACAATGAAAATTGTACTGTTGACGATCTTATGGAATTCGTGAAAGCCCCAGACTTTCCAACAGGTGGGGTAATTCACGGTGTTTCAGGAGCTCATGAAGCATTCCGCACTGGACGAGGAAAGGTAGTTGTAAGAGGGAAGGCGCGCTTTGAAGAAACAAAGTCAGGTCGCGAGGTAATTATTGTTGAGGAGATTCCATATCAAGTGAATAAAGCTGATATGATTCGAAAGACAGCTACACTCGTTAACGAAAACAGAATCGACGGGATTAGTGAAATTCGCGACGAATCTGACCGCAATGGTATGAGAATAGTTTACGAATTGAAGCGTGACGCTATTCCCAACGTAGTCTTAAATAAGCTATATAAGTACACAGCTCTACAGAGCTCATTTTCAGTTAATAACATTGCTCTTGTAAAAGGACGTCCAATACTCCTAAACCTGCGGGACATGATTCAATACTTCGTTGAACATCGTCACGAAGTTGTAGTTCGTAGAACCCAATACGAACTCTCTAAAGCTGAAGAGCGCGCACATATTCTACAGGGATTAATTATAGCTTTAGATAACATTGATGCTGTAATAAAATTAATCCGTGCTAGCTCTTCTCCTGAGGAAGCTCGCAAGGGTTTAATGGAATCATTCAAGTTAAGTGAAATTCAAGCTCGTGCTATATTAGATATGCGCCTGCAAAAACTTACAGGACTTGAGCGTAACAAGTTAAGAGCCGAGTATGATGAACTTACTGCATTAATTACAGATTTAAAAGATATACTAAATAAGAAAGAACGTAGAATGTCAATCATCAAGGAGGAACTCCTAGATGTTCGAGAAAGATTTGGTGATGAGCGTCGGTCAGTTATTGAATTTAGTGGAGCTGAGGTTAGTATTGAGGATATGATTCCAGATGAGCAGGTTGTAATTACAATTTCTCACGCTGGTTACATAAAGCGTACTCGCCTAGCAGAATACCGATCACAGTTTAGAGGTGGAGTAGGAGCTAGAGGCTCATCAACACGTGAAGAAGATTTTCTTGAAAACATTTTTACGGCAACGAATCACAATTGGCTTTTAATATTCACTAAACTTGGAAAGTGTTTCTGGATGAGAATCTTTGAGGTACCGGAAGGGTCTAAACAATCTAAAGGAAGAGCTATTCAAAATCTAATTAGCATTGGTTTAGATGATAAGGTTCTTGCATACATTCCTGTAAAGGATATTAAAGATTCAGAATATGCAAATGCCAATTATGTTGTTCTTTCAACAAAATTAGGCCTAATTAAGAAGACTAGCCTTGAGGCATATAGCCGTCCACGTACAAATGGAATTAATGCTGTAACTATTCGTGAGGGAGATGAGCTTCTACAAGCTCGATTAACAGATGGTGATAGCGAGGTTATTATAGGTCTTAAGTCTGGAAAAGCGATTCGCTTTAACGAATCTAAAACTCGAGCTGTCGGTAGAACGGCAATGGGAGTAAAGGGGATCACTTTAGGTAATCCAGATGATGAGGTAATAGGTATGGTTTGTGTAAACGACCCAGAAAGTTCAATCTTAGTTGTGTCTTCAAACGGATATGGTAAAAGGTCGGCCGTTGATGACTACAGAATTACAAACAGAGGTGGTAAAGGTGTTAAAACACTACAGATAACCGAGAAAACTGGTGTGTTAATATCAATTCTTAATGTAACAAATGAGCACGATCTAATGATAGTCAATAAGTCCGGAATTACTATCCGTATGGCTGTTGAAGATCTTCGTGTAATGGGACGTGCTACCCAAGGAGTTCGTCTAATTAGTCTCAGAGGGAAAGATGAAATTGCTTCTGTTTGCAGAGTACCTAAAGCTGAAGAGGAAGAGGAAGGCGTTGAGGGCGAACAATCAGAGGGTGAACAATCTGAGGGCGAACAATCTGAGGGCGAACAATCTGAGGGCGAACAACCTGAAGGCGAACAACCTGAAGGCGAACAACCTGAAGGCGAACAACCTGAAGAAAGCTAGAGCATATAATACTAGATTAATTTAGCCTTAAGAACGGCATGAAGTTTGGAATATCTATCTTACGGGCTGAAAACATGAACACAGAACCGTACTTTTAGTTCATGCATAATATTTTTGTACAATAATTTGAAAACAAGTAAAAGACTATAAATGAAACAATTTCTTTTAATAGCAGGTTGTCTGTTCTCATTGGTTACACTAGGGCAGAAGGAGGTCGTGTCTGCCTACAATGCAAACAAGGACGGTAATTACCGCGAAGCAGCAACGTATATTGAACAAGCGATTTTAATTGACAAGGCAGCAGTAAAAGACAAGGTTTGGAGATATAGAGGTGAAATATATTTGAATATTTCAAATGATTCAACTATTTCTATAGAATACCCTCAAGCACTTCGTACTGCAATGGAGAGCTATTTGAAGGCCAAAGACCTCGATGTTAAATCTCGATATAAAGATGAGATAAGGTTGGGATTAGCGCAAGTACAAACAGCGGCAAACAACACAGGAATTAAGAATTATGTAGCTGAAGCTTTTGATCAAGCTGGATCTTCGTTTGACCTTGCTGCAGAAGTAGCACGTAATTTTGAAATGATAGACACCATGGCTGTTTATAACGCAGCACTATGCTATGAGAAGGCTGATTTAACAGATTTAGCTATTGAACGCTACTTAGACTGTGCAGCTATAGATTACCAGGTGCCAAATGTATTCCTATTTGTTAGTACACTTTACCGCAATACTGGTAAAGATGAAGCCGCACTTAAGATTTTACAAGACGCACGTGTTGATTACCCAAGAGAGCAGAGTTTAATTATCGAGGAACTTAATATATACCTCACAAATAAAGATTTTGAGCGAGCTAAGACAAATCTTGAGCTTGCGGCAGAACAAGATCCTACAAATGAAATTCTTTGGTTTAGCCTAGGAAGTGTTCTAGATAACATAGGAATGACTGAAGATGCAATTATTGCATACAAAAAAGCTATAGATGTTAAATCTGATTATTTCGACGCTAATTACAATCTTGGCGCTTTATACTTTAATAAAGCTGTAAACGGAATTAACGAGGCTAACGAATTGTGGAAGCCACGTATGTCAAGAACAGAAGCTTCTGTACAGAAGAAGCTAGAGGATGAGTCTAAAGCTATGTTCACTACAGCTAAGCCTTTTCTTGAAACTGCATTCGCTGCAGATAATAAAGATGTTGAGACTATAAGATCTCTAAAGGACATATATGCACGGACAGGTGAGGACGATAAGTTTATTGAAATGAACAATCTTCTTAAGTCGTTCCAGTAATATTTGTTGAGAATAGGGGGCTATTATTTTAAGAATCAACACAATACTATGTACTACCAAATAAGTTAACAGGTTAGTTTACATAATATCTATTATCATTCAAAAGGAGTGAATTAAATAAATAGATATTTAGGGTGTATTTAGACTGTATTTGAATTCTAGCATGTACTTTTGCACCGTTGTTTTAAGGAGGTGTGGCAGAGTGGTCGAATGCACTGGTCTTGAAAACCAGCGTACCGCAAGGTACCGGGGGTTCGAATCCCTCCGCCTCCGCAAGAAAAAATAAGTCCAGATTTGCTGGGCTTTTTTTTTGAGTAATAAATAAATCTTACTCGAGACTCAAATTCATGAAAAAAGAGTCCGTATAAATTACGGACTCTTAGAGAGACTGGTTAAAATTCAAACGGAAAAAACCTACATAAATTTCGGCTTGAATACAATCATTAACCAAGTCTCATTATTTATACCATCAAGATTTTGAATAGCTCTCATACTTTCTGTTGACAAGTAACTCCAGTGCCCAACTGCGATTATTACATCATCACTAAGCTTATACTGAGTGAAAACATCCAGTTCTTTACCTAAATCACCATCTAAATCGTTATTCATTTCTATATATGAATTGAATTGGTGAGCTGTAATACCGAACTTCCAATTGTTGAGCTTATATCCTAGAGAAATGTACATATCCACAAGTCCTGTGCTGTTATCATAGTCGCCTACATAAAAATAATCTAGATTACCGTTGTATTTGTGATTGGTTCCAAATACAGGTTTGAAAGCTAGAGTTCCATCTTCTGTTCCAGTTTGGCTTTCAAAACCTAAACCGAAGTTGAGTCCATTTTTAAGTGAATAATTACCATCAAGGCCAAGCAGCAATCCCTTATTATCAGTATCGTCAGGGTTTGATTGTGAGTAAATATTTGCTGAAACATTTATTGCATCAGTCTTGTATACAGCTCTACCACCAGCTGTTAAAAGGCCATCCACATCCATTCCTAGGGCACTGATATTGAATTCATCCATCTTCTTTTCAAGCCATAAATACTTCAAGCTTTCATATGACCCAACAACTTCATTTCCTTTATTGTATGCAAAACCAAGGTGTGCCGATACTACACCTTCGTACTTCAGCAATCCCAAATCATGGCTCCTCGCCTGTTGTGCCCAATTTACGGAACCGAGAATCCTTTGATCATCATATGATAATTCTTGTCTACCTACTTTGAATGATAGATTCTTAGCTATTTTTAATTCCGCCCAAGCTTCGTGAAGATCTAATTGGTTACCCGCACCCTGAGTTAATGTGCTGTTACTACCAAATGTTCTTACATCTTGAACACTTATTTTCATAGAGTAATCATTCGTTTTGTAGTTAAAATTGATGCGAGTACGTTGGTTTGTAAACACTGTAGCTTCCTGATCAACTTGATCAAATATCTCATCATTTTGTGCGCCAAGAATTTTAAAATGCGTCCGAGGTCTAAATTCACCATCCATTGTGAACTGAGCTGAAAGGTTAATGCAGATGCCGATAAAAATCAGCGATATTGTCAAATATCTCATCATAATTTCTAATTTGTTACAAAAACCACTTTAATATTAATTCCAGCATCAAACTTATTACCCCACTCAACATCTTATCATGACAATTGTCATGTAGAACAATTCAAAAAACTAACATGAATCAGCAAGACGTTTATTTTCATAAGCTTCAACCTACCCCATCTTATCATCCATACATTTGTAATTCTAGAATTACCTCATGAATAGACTATTAATATTTCTACTCACTTTTACTGTGTGTATACACGTAGCAGCTCAATCTTTGGATGTAGAAATTTTTAGATATCAATTAGCTGACCAAACTTCTTTTGTTGATGTCGCTATTGAAATGAATTCCTCTGATATGATAATGACTCTCGTGGATTCTAATTGGATTGCTTCATCAGGAATTACAGTTTTGGTTGAACAATCGGACCAGATTATTGCTTTTCGGAAAGTACAACTAACAGGGCTCCAGACCATTGACTCAGTAGAAGCATGGTCAGCAGATCATTTGCATCTTGAAAGATTTCTCCTGAATCCAGGTAACTACAAAGTTTCTGTTAATACTGACGAACACAGTCTTGTCTATATTGAGGATATACAAATTCCTATTTGTGGCAAGCCTCATATTTCTGACCTAATGCTTGTTGAGGCTTACGCAAAAGTGAATCTTGGTGAAGAAAGTAAATTTTCAAGATCTGGATTTGATATAGTGCCTTTATTAGACAATAAAATTGCCCATAATGCTACTCAGGCAAGATTTTACCTTGAGCTTTATAATATTGACCAAGTAGTAGGTCTAGATTCACTGTTTTTAATGTCTTTTGGCTTTACAGGAAGTGATGGTCGACTATCACCAATTCATACAAGATATTTAAGATTAAAAGCTGGTCATGTAGTGCCTGTATTTGAAGTTCTACCTATTGATAAGGCTGTACCTCCTGAAAGTGGGGGCTTATTGAAAATCGAAATTAGAACTCGTGAGGGGCATGAAATTGTAACCATGAATTATCCTATTAATCGATTTAAGCCCACATATGAAGTTGATAATCTGGAGGGGGCTTTATCTGACTTCGCATCTCAGTGGACGGATAAAGATCTTCTTTATCGCCATCTAGAGGACCATATCCCATTAGCATCTTCTTCTGAGCAGAACACTATTCTAGGGATACTTAGAGTAACTGATGACATCGATATGATGAAGGGCTTCTTAGAGCAGTTTTGGGTTAATAGAAACCCGAATAACCCGCAAAAAGCATGGGGAAATTACGCTCATGAGGTTATGGTAGTCGATAGCATATTTGGAGGTTGCAGAAATGGTCATGGCGCAGATACTGACCAAGGTTATGTTTATCTGAAATATGGTAGGCCTAACTCAATAGTTAAAAGACATAACGGAACAGATTACTATCCTTATGAGATTTGGCATTACCATCATACACATGGTTTATCGAACAAGAAGTTCTTATTTTATGCACCTCATGTAGTAATTGAATGTTTAGAAATACTTCACTCAAATATGCCTGGAGAAATAAGAAATGATGACTGGATAGAGGTGTTGAAATCACGTGAAAACAGGCTGAAAGTGACAGAGTCTCAATTAAATAGGCTTAACCCACGTGATACTCATTCTCGTGAAGAGCCGGAAGAATTGTTTTATAGTCCCAGATGACAACTTCAGTAGCAATATTAAATTGGAATGGGGTCGATCATCTTAAGACTTACCTCCCATCAGTTATTGAATCTGCTCAGTCGGATTCATATAATGTGTTCGTTATAGATAATGGTTCCACTGACAATTCTGTTGAATGGCTCAATGAGCATTTCAAGGAGGTTAAGGTAATAGAGTTAGATGAAAATTACGGGTTTGCAGGAGGTTATAATAGAGGTTTATCCCAAATTATTTCCGATAGATTCGTTCTTCTAAACTCGGATGTAAGAGTTAACAATGGATGGGTGACTTCAGTAAATAAATCCATGTCTGTCAATAATTGGAAGGCTTCTGCCCCACTAATATTAGACGATAATAATCCTGATTTATATGAATATGCTGGTGCTGCTGGAGGATTTATAGATAAAGATGGCTTTATGTTCTGCGCAGGAAGGATGTTTGATTACTTTGAAAAAGCTGATAGCAAGTATAGAACAGATAGAGAAGTATTCTGGGCGTCTGGAGCAGCTCTTTTTATAGACGCTAAGGTTTGGCAAGAAGTTGGAGGTTTAGACGATGATTTGTTTGCCCACATGGAGGAAATTGATTTATGCTGGCGTCTCAAAAATAGAGGGCACAAAGTTGGTGTGTGTGGAAGTGCATCAGTCAGACATTTAGGTGGTGGAACACTCACTTCATCTAACCCCTTTAAAATCTATTTAAACTTCAGAAACAACCTTATTGTTCTTACAAAGAATAAAGAGGGTTGCGTTCCTGTGTTTATTTTCAGACGCTTGATTCTTGACGGTGTAGCTGCAATTAGGTTTTTACTTAGAGGCGAAGTTTCATTTTTCTTAGCAGTTGTAAAAGCTCATTTAATATTCTTTTCAATGGTGCCTTCAACTTTAAAGAAGCGTGAATTTGAAAAAACCAACCGCAATACTGAAAAATGCAATCTTGTGGGTACCTATTCAAAAAGTATTCTAATACAATATTTCTTGAAAGGGAAAATTAAAATGAGTGAGCTTTCTCGCTCTGATTTTAAGTGAATTTGACATTTATGTACAGCGGTGAATTACAGCTGTACAAGCACAAAATCATCTAATAATTAGAGCTTGAAGTTGCTTTCATTAGCACTTCATAATGAGAACTCATGCTCCACTTTTGCCATATGTTATTGCTTTTTGGTTGGGCACATCTTTAGGTGTCGGCAAGCTAGAAGCATGGTGTTTTATTCTAATTCTTTGGATCATTTCTGGCTGTTGGATAGGATTTAAATGGTCATTGCATTTTACAAGATACCGTTTCATTTTCTTTATTGCATGCTCAGCTCTAGGTGTTCTTAGAGCAAGTTTATATGTGGTTAATGTGCCATATAAAAGTGGTGATTATATAGTCTTAACACTAAAAAGCTGTAAGCCTCAACCTGTTAATTACGGAAGGAACATCTACGGTTATGCAAACACGAGGGAAATAGGTAAAGTTGGGATAATTTGGCCTAATGAAATAAAATTTCCATCTACTGAGAGCATCGCAATAGGTATATGGAAACCCTTTGAAGAAAAGATAATAGGAAATTTCGATGTGAAAGCATATTATGAAAGCTTGGGGTGCAATGGAGTATTTAAGCCTATTGAATCGTTGAGTTTAGATAGCAACATTCCTATTTCTTCAATTTATAGATTAACTATGATAAATAACCTTGTGGGAGCTGGTGTTGAGAAGCACGCATTGGGATTTATGTTAGGTTTATCAACTGGAGATAAAAGCCTATTAAGTAGAAAGGCAAAAGACATGTTTGCCAGAGCTGGCTTATCTCATCTTCTCGCAGTAAGTGGCTATCATGTAGGTCTAGTCGGATTTATTCCACTGTTGTTCTTAAGAAGTCGAAGACGGGAAATAAAATACCTGTCAGGGTTCGGATTAGCGGGGATTTGGACTTTTATAATTGCATGTGGGAGCCCATGGTCAGCAATAAGATCTGGAATTATGCTGACAGTTGCTATTGCGGGAAAATGGGCAAGTCATTCGGTTCTTCCTTGGCAAGCCCTATGTGTAGCTGCTTGGATTGTAGCATGGATAGATCCATATGCACCGCAGCAGCTAGGGACGCAATTAAGTTTTGCGGCTACGGCAGGAATTTTATCAATTGTATCTAAACCCAAATGGTTGATGTTAAGAATCCCCATTGCTGCTCAAACCGCAACTTTAGCTTGGCTAGCATTGGTATTTCAAAAAGTTCCGATTTTCTTTTTACCCTTAAATGTAATTGCAAGTGTAATTGTGACTTTTATCGGAGCGATAATTGGCCTTGGTAGTTTTGCTATAATAATTGATCCTGTGTTTGGAAATGCAATATTAAATTTCGGTGGTATTATAACAAGGGGGTCCATTCAGGCGCTTGAATGTATTGATAAATCAACTCATATAGAGATGAATATTGATTCATTTGGAAACTTTATTGCCGCTTCACTTTCTGGTGTGTCTTGGTTGCTTAAGGATACCATCCCATTTATGCTATCACGACTGATATCGGGTACAGCAATACTATTTTTAGTACTTAATCTTCTTAGTTAAGCTTAAGTAAGTTAGTGAGCACTTGGTCTACGTAACCTTCCCACTCGGGGATATGAGCAAGAGGCAATATTGCATTCACTCTATTGTTTCTGCGAGAGTATATTGCCTCAACGAAGAATCCATCTAATTCGAAGATGCATAAAATGTATCGGTCCTCTACTACTCTAGATGCATAACAAATTCCTTTATCCCACATGTAGCTGGTTTTCTCATTAAGAGGAAGGCGGTTGAATAGATTGAGTTCCATAGTTAAATCTTTTGTTTGATACCTACTTTACGCAACTACTTAGAATAAGGTTTCATTTATACTGAATAAAAACATCTTCTTTCTACCTTCGTTTCATGGATAGAGTTCATTTGGTTGAATGCCCAAGAGATGCATTACAAGGTTGGCCTCACAAAATATCTACAGAAGATAAGATCACATATTATCGTGCTCTATTAAATGTGGGCTTCGATACATTAGATTTAGGATCATTTGTATCTCCTAGAGCTGTCCCTTCAATGGCGAATACAGACAAGGTGCTTTCTGTTTTAGAAGATGAAGCTGTTTTACCTAAGCCAGGAACTAGGGCGCTTGTGATAGTCGCTAACGAACGTGGTGCAAAGCAAGCAAGTGCATTTAAAACGGTTAATGACCTAGGTTTTCCATTGTCATTGTCAGAGTCCTTTCAACAAAGGAATACTGGCGCAAGTATTGATGAAGCATTTAATAGGCTTGATAAAATACAATCTATTTGTCAAAACAATGACAAAAGGCTTGTCGTATATCTAAGTATGGGATTTGGAAATCCATATGGTGACTCTTGGCATGAAGATATGTTGGCCAAATTTTCAACTAAACTTCATAGAGATCTCGGAGTTGGAGTTATCGCTTTAAGTGATACCGTGGGCACAGCGAGTGAAAAAATAGTTGAAATAGCTTTTAAGGAAGTTATCTCTGAGTTACCAGATGTAGAGTTTGGTGCTCACTTGCATCTTAATGCTACTGAAGGTTTAAAAAAAATCGAGGCTGCTCTACTGGGTGGTTGCCGTCGATTTGATGGAGCTATTAGAGGAATAGGTGGCTGCCCTATGGCTCAAGATGACCTAGTAGGCAATGCTCCAACTGAAAAAATGATTGAGTTGTTTACTTCGAAAGGACTGTGGAGTGTAAAAGATGAAAGAGCTTGGAGTCAATCACAATGTCTTGCGGCTTCTATTTTCGAGTAGAAATTTAATTTAAGCAATGCTTAAATACATCAATGCTATATAAACTTTTAGAAAGTGCTATAGTTTCTATTTGATACTTTGAAATAAATGTGTTGTAATTTCTCATAATCATCTATACGAGTACAAGAAATAAAAAGTTACATTATTTATCTCATTTTACACAAGAGTGATATATGAGATTGATAATCCCAATAGAGTTGCTATTAGTTTCTTGTAATTAAAGGCATGCCCCTCCCCGCTTTCAAATAGGACAGTTGTTGATACATGTAAAAGGATACCAATTACTAACCCGTGAGTCGCTGACATAAAGGCACTTACACCGCCAGGAATGGAAACTCCAGAGTGAATTATTAAATCATATATGTACATACCTAATCCGGGCATTAATCCGAATAGAATAAGTAAACACCACCTTGACACCTTAGATGCTCCAGTAGATTTAATAAGCCCCATTAACACAAGAGCTACTGGGAGTTTGTGGAGGGCTAATCCCATAAACAATGCAGAGCCTATAGCTGTGTCAGCATGCACATGAACGTGCAAACTGCCCATTGATCTAACCTGATGAGCAACATCAACAGCTGAAGCACCTTCAGCGAGTGGCATAGATTCTAAAAAGGCATGGATACATAAACTCACAATTGCAGCCCAAGGCATAACTGTAGAGGTCTGGTGAATCGATGAATCGTTCAAATGAACGTGTCCGTGTTCTAAACCTTTAGAGAGATATTCAAGTAAAATTTGGACTAAAAAACCGATAAGAACGAATGTGCCTGCTATAGAACTATATGAGAATGCCTCGGGAACAAGGTGTAGGAATATCAACCCCATGATGAATGCTCCTCCAAAAGCAAGGATTATGGATAAGTTGTTCATTGCTCTATCCCCAAAGAGCTCTAAAGCTAATCCACCGATTAGCGCAACAAATAATAATGCTAAACCTGTTAATATCATTTATAAATCAAGTATTTTTCTAGCAACAATAATACAGCGAGGAGAATCATCAGAGAAATCACCTAAATCATAATCCCCAAATATTTTCTCGGTCTGCAAACCTACATCTAATAATAGTATTTTCAAATCATTTGCCGTCCATGCCCTAACCTGTTCAATAAAATTATAATCCTTCCCTTTAGGAGATTTAAAACTTATTGATTTTTGAAAGAATCCATCTTTTAGATATCGCTCGATTGTAAAAGTGTAATTATCGATACTCACGACTTCTGATGGCACTAGCCTAGATAGAGAATATGGAACGTTGAGGTAATCTAAGATTAATAAACCGCCATGCTTTAAAGCGTGATTAAACCCAATTAGAACTGACTTGTGCTCTTCCTCTTTAGAAAAATATCCGAAACTGGTAAATAAATTTGAGATAAGGTCAAACTCATCTGTCCACTCTGTTTGGTTCATTAAATCTCTCATGTCTAAGACTCTAAAGTCAGCGTTTGTGGTCTTAGATTTAGCCAGCCTAATACTCTCTGAACTCAAATCAAATCCACTAGCTTGATAGCCGAGCTTTTCCCAAGCGACTACATGTCTTCCAGCACCACAGCCAACATCAAGTACTTTTTTAACCTCAGATGATAGAATTCCATCTAAGTTTTCGATAAGGTTTAAAGCTTCATCATTATCTCGATTACCATATAGAACATGATATGCTGGCGAGTCAAACCAAGCCGCAAACCATTCATTGTTGAATTCTCTCTTCATGATGTTGCAAATTTGGGGATAATCCATGTAACTTAGATATATGTACTCGGAATTAAAAAGTTCATCACCAAACCCGAATCAACACCCTGTAGCACAAGGTGATATAATAATTTTCTCGTACAGGGGGGTGTTTAAAGAACAGACTTCTACTCATATTCTTAATTGGATCGAGAGATATTTAAATTCTAATTCTACAGTTACACGTCCTGAATCAAAAAAAATCTTTAAAGTTGCTGTTGAATTAATTCAAAATTTAATTCACCATTCATCTACAGCTGATTCATTATTTGTCTTTTCAAAGTCAGAATCTGATAACAGGTTTTCACTCTGTACTACTAATTTAGTAGATACTAAACAATCAGATGAGTTAGTTTCTGCTTTATGTGCTATTAATGCTATATCAGAAAATGAACTTAGATCATTAAAAAAAAGCGTGATGATTAGTGATTGCAGAAGTGAACACGGTGGTGGTGGAATGGGGCTATTAGAACTTGCAAAACTCTCAAATGGAAACATTGAGTCGGAGTTATTACCTTCGCTTCAAGATAAATTGCTCTTTTGTCTTTCGGTTCATTTAAAACCAATTAAAGCTTAAAATGGAAAACATCTTTATTCCAGGCACCCCTAAGACACCTGAAGTGTCATTTATAGCAGAGGCTAGAACTATTAGCCTCTCGGGTCGTAGTATTCCTGAAAATTCAATTGAATTTTACTCGTCTTTAATAGCTTGGACTGATACATTATGCAGCTCAGAAGGTTTCGTTGAAGTAAACATCAATCTTGAGTATTTTAATACCAGCTCTTCAAAATGTTTAATGGATTTACTTAAGAGAATAGAATCCGCAGATATTGAAGCTCAAGTAAATTGGCATTACGAGGAAGATGATGAGGATATGCTTGAAGCTGGAGAAGACTATGATGCTATTATAGATCTGCCATTTAAGTTAATTATTATTGAAGGATAGATTACGCCACTCGTCCTAATTAAAGGGCTTGAATCTTAAAATACCCCAGGCAATAGCTGTCATAATCCAAAGCACTAGCACGTTGTAAAACGGTGTCTTCATGTCTTGCCCTAAAAACCTTTTAGACGCTGAATAATATGGTGCATTCCACCCTGAAACATCTCGTGTGTGATGATGAATCGGTGAAGCGGTAGGGCTTAACCCTTGCTCTAGATCTAAAATCCTAACAGACCTATCTTCCTGTAAGACCCATTCGGCAATTTCATTGTTATAATTATCATTTTTTAATTCTCGGAGAACACCTTTGTCAATAAGCTTTGCCTTAACTCCATCTTTATCTTTAAAAGCCTTGTGGTAAGCAATATTATACGCAGCTTTCCATTCACTCTCATTCTCAGGTCCTTCTTTTGGCACGTCAATAGACCAAGCCCTTAATTCTATGCCAGCCCTCTCCCACTCACGTTCAGCCCATGATTCATTTCTGGAAGAATTGCATATTTCTTCTAACCAAAAATCTCTCCTCCATGCTGCATGTTTAATTACATCATCAAATTCTACAAAGTGTTTTTCATATTCGTTCTCTCGGTACGCATGTACAGAAAGAGCTTCAAAAGCCCATCTTGAGACCATTAAGTCCCCTAGTAATGGTACGTGTGTCTCATGCGTGAACCAATGATTAAACCTATCGAATCGGACGATTGCTCCACCGAAAATGATTTGAGGAATAACGAGAAGAGGTATTATCATGTAAATCACTTTGGCAGACTTAAATGCAGTAGAAATGTTTAATCCGATAAGGTTCCCAAACATAGATACGCTAAACAACACGAGCACATGTATCCAAAACATACCAGGGATTTCTAATATAAGATGTGATATTGCAACAAAACCTATTGTTTGGACAAATGAAGCAATAAAGCTAACCGCAATTTTTGCTTCTAAATACCTACCCCATTTTAAAAATAAAAATCTTTCACGTCTAAGAATTGCCTTGTCACGATGTATTTCCTCAGCACTAACACTTAGTCCAAGGAAAAAAGAAATTATTACTGAAATAAATAAGAACTGAGGAATGTTTTCACTTGTCCTATATATATAACTACCTCCCTCGGGAGTATATCTCATAAACAGTGATAACAGTGCAGCTAGCATAGGTGCTTCGAGTAAGTTTATTAATAAATACTGCCTATTTGTGAGTTTAGAAAAAAGATCCCTAGAGAAAAAACTTAAGAATTGTGAAACCCCTGATGGAGAAGAATTTATAGCGCCAAGCTCACGAAAATTTAAATCTTTATCGTCTCGTCCGTCAGTGCTCTTGGTTTCTTCAATATAAAACCCATTCCATTCCTCGGGACTAATTTTTCTATTGTTGGAAATATTCCCATACTCATCAATTTCTCGAGTTTCTATTGTCTCAAAAATTTGTTCAGGATTGATATTACCACATTGCAGACAACTTGATTGATTTGGATCTACTTGATTCGTAATTCTTTTAAAATACGGGATAATGCTTGTAGGGTCACCATAGTAAATTGGATATCCACCTAGATCTAACATTAAAAATTTGTCAAAAAGCTTGAATATCTCAGATGAAGGCTGGTGTATTACGGCAAAAACTAATTTCCCTCTATGGGAAAGCTCTTTAAGTAAGTCCATAATCTGAATGCTATCATAACTCGATAATCCAGAAGTGGGTTCATCAACAAATAAAACGAGAGGTTCTCTTATTAATTCTAAGGCGATATTAAGTCTCTTTCTTTGGCCTCCAGATATAGTCTTATCTAAGATTGATCCTACCCGTAAGTCCTTGATTTCCCATAATCCTAAACTCTGTAAAGTCTCATCTACCTTAATATCAATCTCCGTATTAGAGAGTTCCCCGAAAGTCAGTTTTGCACTATAAAGTAAATTATTTCTTACACTAAGTTCTGACATAAGGGCGTCCTCCTGAGCTATATGGCCAATTATTCCATTTACTTTAGTTGCCTCTTCGTGAATATCTACACCATTCAGTAACACATTACCGAATAAAGGTTTTATAGTCCCGTTTAAGATATTTAATAGAGTTGACTTCCCGCTCCCACTACCTCCCATAATACCAACAAGGGTGCCTTCTCGTTCTTTCAAGTATAATTCATGAATAGCTTGCTCTTTAGGGTACTTGAAGTAATGACTAATCCCTTTTGCATCGAAATCTATCTTAGGAACTTCAGGGCTGTCTAAAAACTGTCTTATTAAATCACTGAAGAATACCCTAGACTTGTTTTCAATTTTGATTACAGACCCAGGAACCATAATAGATATACTCCTGTCTGTAACAGGTTGGTTATTCAGGTAGACAGCTTCATTACCAAAATGCTTCACTAAAAAAAGTGAGTTATTTGAAAGTCTATACCCCCCGAACTCCCCATAAATAAATGCACCCTCAGCTGAACCAATAGTAGCAGAACTAGCGTTTACAAGTGCTTGAATACCTAAAACATCGGTATTGTGGAGTAAAAAAGAGGATGCTACAGCTTCTAAAAACCCCTTTGAGTTAGAGTGAGCATCAGTTGAATTAACAAATTCTAGCAGCCTTAAGTAAACTACTGATTTGTCTCTTTGAGGTAATTCCTTATTTATTCTAGAACACGTTCTTAAGAGTTTTGTTGATAGTTTAGATAACCTCTTTGCTTCAGTTACTTCCCCGCTATTTTTCTTTAATCTAAAAGTATCTAAATGAGTGTCATAATTAGCTAAGTACCTGTCGACTACAGATTTAGACAATCGACCTGACAGATATTTATTTGCAGCTTGTCTACCCGCAAGCTCTTCCTTCTCTGTGCGTCCAGAAGCGAAAAGAGCGAATAGCTGTGTTAGAGCATCTAAAATACCAGTAGTCATTAATCTTTAATTTGAATAATATTTATCTATCATACGAGAGTTAGTTAAAGAAGTTTCCATTATTGCCTTTCAAAACAACCTCTATCTGGACTGAAAGTTGACCTTGGTTGTCCATCTAAATCTTTCGACACATCTGACGCATCAAAAGGAGGTGTTGATGAAACTCCTTGCCAAACAGTACTATTCCCATTTAAATGGAAGTTTCTATCAAAAGTAGATACAAAATCGGGGGCAATATCGGTAGTGCAATTAATATCTAGCAGGTTGTTCGGGAAGTCTTCATCTTGAACATCTAATCCACATGAAGTAAACAATGGGCTAGAATAAATACTTGGGTTGTATAAACTTGAGACTAGCTCATCAAAATCATTTGCTTCAGCATTGTTTCCCCAAATTAAACAATTTCTGAACTCCGTTCCTTCTTCAAAAGGTCTATGCTGTATAATATCCCCTGAACTTTCATACCAGTCATTTATATATACTGAACTTCCTTGCCTAACAGAACCATCAACCCAGTAGTTTGCAAACGTACTCAAGTGCATCACAATTTTACCTCCCAACGTAAAAGCTCCACATGCTTCACCGCAATCTGCAATAAGGTTATTTACCC
>JABISU010000255.1 GCA_018700255.1 Flavobacteriales bacterium
GCTGTTACGGGTGATGATGTATTTGCTGAGGATCCGGAAATAAATGAGCTTCAAAGTAGGTGTGCAAAAATGTTCGGGAAGGAAGCGGGTTTGTATTGTCCTTCAGGAACGATGACGAATCAGATTGCGATTTCTGTGCATACTATACCAGGTGATGAAGTAATTTGCGATAGACTTTCCCACATTTACAATTATGAAGGAGGTGGTATAGCTCGTCTATCAGGTGCTTCTGTTAAGTTGTTGTCTGGAGACAGAGGAAGGTTTACATCAGAAGATGTCTTAAAATCGATAAACCCTGCGGACAGCCATTATGCGAAGACATCCCTTGTGAGTTTAGAAGATACATGTAACAAAGGAGGTGGATCAGTTTGGGATGAAAAAGAAATAAAGGCGATACATCAGGTCGCTAAGTCAAATGCTATTTCTATGCACTTAGACGGTGCGAGACTTTGGAATGCCATAGTTGCAAGAGGAATTCAGAATGACTCTGAGGCGCTTAAGAAATATGGAAGCAATTTTGATTCTATTTCACTCTGTCTTTCAAAAGGAATGGGTTGTCCAGTGGGGTCTGTGTTAATCGGCACTGAAGAGTTTGTCGCCGAGGCACATAGGTCTAGGAAGGTTTTTGGAGGAGGGATGAGACAAGCTGGAATAATTGCCGCAGCTGGAATTTATGCTCTTGATAATCATTTAGATCGGTTAGCAGAGGATCATCTTCATGCAAAAATGCTTTGCGAAGCAGCTCTTGAAAATAAATCTGTAGCGTCCGTTGCTAAGGTTGAAACGAACATATGTATCCTTGAGCTGAATCCTGGTATAGACTCTGCAGAGTTAACTAAGGAGTGGGGGAATATGGGGATTGAGTGTTTCCCTTTCAGCCCAACGAGCATCAGATTTGTGACACATTTAGACGTGTCTCGTACTCAAGTGGAAATGGCGTGTAGTTTACTTGCACAGTAATGTCTAAGGAGATAAAAATAGGCAGTGAAGTGAAATTCCTCAACGATGTTGGTGGAGGAATTGTATTAGAGATTTTTTCTAATGGGACTGCTGGTGTAGAAGGGGAGGATGGGTTCGATATGAAATATAATCTTACAGAACTTATGCTTGTGAGTGATAGTATAACGGAGCAGGAAGAAGAGTATAACAACAAACTTCCCGACTTGGCTAAGATCATAGCCCAAGACGTGAATGAGGAAAGGCAGAAGCTAATTCAAAAGGATTTCGAGATTAAATACGCTAATGTTAGGGCTACAAATCAGCAAAGGAGGGGGGAGCATATGGTTATTGACCTTCATATCCACGAACTTATTGATGATCAATCAGGTCTGCAAGACAGGACTAAGTTAGATATCCAGCTTAATCACTTTGAGAGAATGATGAGGATAGCTGGTGAACAAAGGATAAAGCGGGTCATATTTATACATGGAGTAGGCCAGGGCGTGCTTAGAAACCAAATCAGAACACGCTTAGATTCTTATTACCCCGATTGTACTGTCCGTGATGCTAACCCTCGCGAATATGGAGCAGGAGCTACAGAGGTTATTCTAGGTCAATCCTCTTTTTGAAGACTGTTTTCTTTATCAAGATCTTCCAAATATTGTTTAGCGACTTGTTTCAAGTCAAGACCTAAAATCTTTATCATAATATCTCCTTGTTCTAGTTTAAAATCACCATCTAATCTCCAGTTGAGGATTCTAAATTTATAACTATCGCAGTTATACCCCATAGGTATCCAAGATGTTTTTATGATAGCTGAGGAAAGGAAAGGTGTACGAGTTTGGTTATTAAAAATTAAACTAACCCCTCTTTCTAACATCAATCTTTCAGGCTTTTTGAACGATTTCTTAGCAGCCACCCACATAGTGTGTTCTGACTCATCTAACATTGCAATCGCGGGTTGACATTCTGAATTTGCAATAGTGTCTAAAGGGCTTTTTTTGTCTATGATATATACTTCAGTGGATTCGGTGTCTCTAGAGTATCCAAGGGCTTTAATCATTTTAGGCGAGATTTCAGCCCCTTGGTTTATCGATGGTGTGATGGTGATGATAGGCGAGTCCTGAGAAGCTCGGAAAAATAAACTTTTCTCATGATTAAGATCTTCAAGCCAAACAACAGCTTCGTGATTATCAGAGAAATATATCTTTCCTGCCCTGCTTTTCCCACTTTCTTCAACTGTGTACATAATAAAGTTCTCAAACTTAAGCGTGCCTTCTCCGAGAGGTTTTCTGGTTAAGTTAGAGATTTCTTCAGCCATAGATGGCAGTTTTTTGATCTGAGTGGTGGTACTGTCTTGAGCAAGAGAGCTGAGAAAAAAGAGAACAAAACTCGTGATTAATAAAACTATTTTCATAAATATCAGATGTTAGTTAGATCTTTTAGACCTGTTGGGTCTGGGGTCGTTATAAATTATATTTCTTTTATTCGATTTGTTATTATTGCTAACATTTACTTCTTTGGTGAACACCCATTTGCCATTATCCCAAACAAAGGCATCGTATTCCATCGTAGGACCGTAAAACGCTGTTGCTCCAACTAGAGACGGGTCGCTTGGGGCGAGACGATCAAGTACTATCCTTTTTTTATCAGCTTCATAGTTAAGTGTAGCTTGAAGAGCATCTCCATATTCTAAGACGTGCCGCTTTTTTAAACCCTCATCAGTTTTTAAATATGGTACTCCTAAGCGAATCC
>JABISU010000049.1 GCA_018700255.1 Flavobacteriales bacterium
ACCAGCTCTAATTTCTAGCACAACATCCCTGTCATCAGTTTCATCACGAGGGAGAAGCATTTCTCGAGCTGTTTGGACTACTTCCTCAATCTTAACCTGCAAAACACCCACTTCTTCCCTTCCCATTTCTCTATACTCAGCATCATCGGAAGATGCCCATTCTTTTGCCTGAGTTAAATCATCCCAAACCTGTCTGAACTTAGTCGCGTGTTCTGCAATCGGCTCGAGTCTTCTATACTCTCTCATAGCATCTCGATAGGCGTTGTTGTCAGATATTAAATCTGGATCACCAATGGATTTTTCAACCTCCCTGAATCTATCTTGAATAGATTCTAATTTGCTAAGTAGCTCTTCCATTAAGCGTTTGAATACTTAAATTCTCCATGCTCCCCTTTTATTGTAACACTTCCGTAATTACACGAATCGCATCTCCCTATAATCTTTGCATCTACTCCAAATTCTTGAGAAATTTCAATTAGAGCATTAGCCGCTTTTTCAGAAGTGTAAACTTCCAGTCGGTGGCCCATATTAAAAACTTTATACATTTCCTCCCAGGTTGTGCCTGATGATGATTGTATTGTTTTAAAAAGTACAGGTGTAGGAAAAAGATTGTCTTTTATTACATGAATATTATTGACAAAATGAAGGACTTTTGTTTGGGCTCCGCCTGAACAATGAACCATCCCATTCACTTCAGAACTCCAATTTTTTAAAAACTTTTGAATAATCGGAGCGTAAGTACGGGTAGGTGAAAGTACTAACTTACCTGCATCGAGGGGTGCACCTTCTACCTCATCCGTTAGACTCAGATGGCCTGTATATATATAATCCGAATCAGTTGCAGGGTCAAAACTTTCAGGGAAATTCGTGGCTAAATTCTTTTTAAATACATCATGCCTTGCGGAAGTAAGGCCATTGCTTCCCATTCCGCCATTAAACTGTGTTTCATAAACCGCTTGCCCTGAACTTGAGAGCCCAACAACAACATCACCAGGTTTAATATTTGCATTGTCTATCACACTGTCGCGTCTCATTCTTGCAACAACCGTCGAATCAACGATAATAGTTCTAACAAGATCTCCAACGTCAGCTGTCTCTCCTCCTGTAGAAATAATATCAATTCCCTGCTCACGTAAATCAACTAGTATCTCCTCAGTTCCTTGGATAATTGCGGAAATAACTTCTCCGGGAATAAGATGTTTATTTCGTCCGATTGTTGATGAAACGAGCATAGGACCTGTAGCCCCAACACAAATAAGATCATCAACATTCATAATTAAAGCATCCTGAGCAATACCCTTCCAGACAGAAATATCTCCAGTTTCTTTCCAGTACATATATGCCAAAGCTGATTTCGTTCCAGCTCCATCTGCATGCATAACCACACAATGCTCCTTACTTCCAGTTAAATGGTCAGGGATTATCTTACAAAAAGCACTTGGGAATAACCCTTTATCAATATGCTTAATCGCATCGTGAACATCTTCTTTACCCGCGCTAACTCCTCTTGCTGCATACCTACTTGCGTCTGACACTTGATTTTATTATGGACATTATTCCTCTGTCGGAACGTAGTCAAATCTAACAATTTTAAATACTGTACGACGGTTAATTTGATGAGCTGCCTCTCTTTCGTCTTGTGGCAGCTTGGAAATTTGAGCGTCCGTAATAATCAGCTTGTCCTCTCCAAGACCTAATGGAATTAATCTCTCACTTGCTATTCCTTGATCAAGTAGGAAATTAACACAAGTCTCAGCACGTCTTTGGCTTAAAGTTTTGTTTGAAGAGTTCGTTCCACGGCTATCAGTATGAGCTTCTAATTGAATAACTAGATTTTCATTTCTATCTAGAAGATCAACGAGATAATTTAGAGAATCCGTAGAATTTACCGTAGCATCTATTAAAAGATCAGCACTTCCAAGTGGGTATAGTACAAGTGGCATATTGTACTCTTTCTCAAGTACAATTTCCTTTAAGAAATACTCCCTTGCAAACGTCGTAGACTCTGTTAAGCCTATACTTGAGAACCTATCACCAGTACCGATGAAACCTTCATTTTTTACATCAACATTATAAGACACACCTTCTTCAATCTCTCCTTCACAAAGTTCTACAGCTCCATCTACATCTGAAGTATATGTATTAACCTCTCCTTCAGAACTTTCAAGGGTAATAGTTGCGTCACCAACTGAAGATCCCGTGTCAAAGTCATACACATACGCTCTAAAACAAAACTCCATTGGCGGCAGTCTGAACTCATAAAGATCATCCTGTCCTTTTCCTCCTTTACGGTTAGATGAGAAAATTCCCGAATTAGTTTGCTTTTTAAAAATAATCCCAACCTCATCACCTGAAGAGTTTAATGGATAAGGGAGGTATTTCACTTCTGAAAATGCCATAACGCCCTCTCTTGCTTCAACAAAGCAAAAATCAAATCCTCCTAATCCTCCTGGTCTATCCGAAGAAAAATAAAGCGACCCGTCAGCTCTAAATGAAGGAAACATTTCGTCATCAGAAGAGTTAATCTCTCCTCCTAAGTTTTGTGGCTCACCCCATAATTCACTTTTATCATCAAAAGCTGAAAACCACAAATCTTTCCCACCATATCCACCAGGTAAATCCGTAGCAAAAACCATAAAGTCACCATCAATTGAAATAGCTGGATGACCTATCTGAGTAGAGTCATCACTTTCTCTATCAATTAAATTCAAAGGTTGTGACGCACCAAAACTTTTACCCATTACAGGAGCAAAGTAGATGTCACAAGCTAAATTAGAACCGTCTTGGTCTACACATCTTGTAAAATAAATCGTTTTAAATTTATTGCCAAATGCTGCAGCCCCTTCATTATCATTAGTACTAATAGTATTCCCTAATGGCTCAGGCTCTCCCCAACGACCTTTTTTATCTTGTGTTGTGGTAAATAAATCCATAAACGCTTCTCCAGTTATTGGGTCCTCGCCTGTCCCAGCAGAACTTTCTCTTGAAGATGCAAAAACAAGCACGTTAGACTTTTTTGAAGCGTAAACTGGTGCGAAATCATATGACGGTGAATTCACGACTATCATAGGTTCAACAATAAATCTACTTGGTGGCTCTTCAATCGCTATAGCGGCAATATCAGCAGATTCAATTCTAGCATCAGCAACTGACCTGTCACCACTGTTTCCATATTTATCATACCATTCCATAGCGCCGTAGAAATCCTCTTGATCTCTTAAGACATCCCCATAAAGCAAATATATCTTAGGATTAAT
>JABISU010000223.1 GCA_018700255.1 Flavobacteriales bacterium
GAGCGTACTCAGAATTAGATTCTAATAACGAGGCTATTTCGTCATCAAGCTTGCCTGAAGATTCCAAGTTATCCCAATCATCAATTAGAGCAGCGAAATCGTAAGCGTGAAGTAGGATATCAGGGCCGTAATAAACCAGTTCGATAAATAGAGCACGTGCTTCTAGATAAGAGAAATAATCTGCATTTGCTGCTTGAATCTTATCAATCGCTGTTAAAAACTTAGGATTAGAAAGCTGGGGTACAGAACGTGATAGAGCAAGGGTTCGAGATTGAAATTCCGATTCCAGGTCGAGCTTTTGTTGTACTGCATTGAGTTCGACGAGTCCGGTTGTTTGGCCTTCCCACTTCTTCCATGCGTTAGAAATACTACTTTGCTTAGGTGCGTAAGCAATTCTGAGAGCATCTGACGATGCTCGGGCCGCATTTATGATCTTAAGACTAGCATCACGCATCGCAATGCGCATAGGGTTGAGGCGTTCGATAACGTGCGTAACTGCATCAGAAGTCAGATACTGTTCCGTTCTCCCGGGAAAGCCGAAAACCATCGTGAAGTCACCTTCATGAACACCATCTAAAGAAACGGGAAAGTGGTGAGCGGGGTTGTAAGGCACATTGTCTTCATTATAATCCGCAGGGTTGTTTTCTGAAGAAGCGTAGATTCTGAAAACGCTGAAGTCTCCAGTGTGTCTAGGCCAAAGCCAATTGTCCGTATCCCCACCGAATTTACCCACTGCGGAAGGCGGAGCCCCTACAAGTCTCACATCGTTAAAAGTGCGCTTGGTGATTAAGAAGTGTTGATTTCCGAAATCAAAGGCGACAACGCCACCCGTTAAATCAGTTCCGTCAGTGAATTCAACCACAATCTCAGCATAAAGAGCTTTACGAGCAGTATCGAGCTCCTCCCCTTCTAATCCATCAAGAGCTAAAGAAACTCTTTCAGAAACATCTTGAATTCTATCAATAAATGTCGCAGTAAGACCCGGATTAGGTAATTCTTCTGTTCTAGACATCGCCCAAAATCCATGCTTTAGGTAATCATTTTTAACAGAACTGTGATACTGTATTTGGCTATATCCACAATGATGATTCGTTAGAAGTAATCCTTCTGAGCTAACCATCTCAGCTGTGCATCCACCACCGAAATGAACTACAGCATCCTTCAGGCTACTGTGGTTCACACTATAAATATCTTCAGCAGTAAGACGAAGCCCCATAGCTTGCATATCCCCTTCAAGTGCCTGAAGAAGAGTTGGAATCCACATACCCTCTTTCGCACCCGCATTAATAGATATTAGGCCTGTAAAAAACCACAACAAAATTATCTTAAAACTAATTTTCATGCTACAATTTTATCAAATTTCCTTACTGAACTATCGCTCTTGTATTCCAAACCACAGCACCACGCTCACCCAAAATCTCAACTAAATAAATCCCTGAACTCATATCTGAAACATCGAGTTGCATTTTATCTGTAACCTCAAAAGACATAACAATTCTACCACTACCATCTCTAACACGACATAAACTATTTTCACTTACACCGCTAAGATTTAAAGTTGCTGAGTTCAACATCGGATTGGGAGAAATACTCCATTCATTCTCTAAAGCAATATCAGAAGTTGACAATGCACAGTTCACGATAGAAATAACAACCGCATCTGTAACCTCACAACCATAATCATTACTAACTGAAACCCCCACAACAGCAGTTGTTGCAATCTCATCTTCCGTATCTAAAATGTAAAACTGCCCAGTCGATCCGTCCTGCCACTGATAGGCATAGTTCCCAACTGGCCCGAAGAAAAACTCGGTATCTCCAGCACACATTTCAAAATCTGCACCTAAACTAAACGGAGTAATCCCCACAAAAGGGACTTCTACGTCCATGTCTGCTGAGCACCCATTGCCATCTATCACTTCAACATTGTACCAGCCAGTTTCAGCTGCTGAAATATCCTCATCGTCCCAATCAAAACTTTCAGGTCCATCCCAATCAATATCCATATCACCAGTTCCACCAGTAATCTGAAGGTCTAAAGAACCACCTGAACCATTTTCACAAGACGAAGTCACAACAACATCTAGCTCAAGAGGTTCTGGATTCACAATTATATAAGATCCCGATAGAATTGCACCTGAACAGTTTGAAACCATCTCTACATTATATACACCAGGTAAAAGACCGTCAATATTCAGACCTGATCCAGTGTAACCAAAAGGGCCAGTCCAAGTCGCATCCCAGTCAAGTCCACCGTAATAAGAATACATATTAATATATCCATCAGGGTTAAAATCTGTTTCAAGAGCACAACTAATATTATGCACTGAAGCTCCTATAACAGGCTCAACATCAGAAGCCTCAACCGTTAATTCAACAATACCGTTTGAACCATACCATCCATCAATCTGTATAAGAACTTGGGTTCCAGCTTCCATGCATGAAGTATAACAGGCACTTGCATACGAATTTCCAATTCCACAACCAGCATCGTCATTTGCTCCCTTTAATACAAAGCTTGACCAATCTCCGCAGTCATCAGCCACCCACACAGCGATTTGAGTGTCGAAATTTGTACCATCGTTGCAAGAGCTAACTATATAATTAATCCCTTCTTCTGCGGTGAATGTAGCCCAAACTGACACACTCGCATCTAACTCGCACCACGCACCTGGAGTATTACACCCATAAGTTGTCGGTGCTATTTCTGAATAACTTGATGTAGCCCCAACAGAAGAAATTTGAATCGGTGTTCCGTCAGTTAAAACCTCAGCTGCATCACAAGGCATATCATACTCTATTAAATCATTGCCAGTAACATCAATCGTAAATACATCTCCATAACCTCCACCGTCTAAATATTGGGTGGGCATATCGTCAATCAAAACAGTAAAATCTGATCCTCCATCGCCATAACTATCAACGTGAATTAAATCCACCTGCGAGCCAGTAGCGATACATACAATGTCAGATACAAAAATTTGGTTGTTAGCGTATGCTTGGCCTTCCGAAGCTCCAGCACCATCTCCATCACACCCAACATCCATATTTCCTCCGCTTAAAAACACAGGGGCAGAACCACATGTTTGGTCTAATGGAACAAGCTCCCAATACATCTCATAACCCCAGTCATCAGTATCAATAACAATCTGAACTGAAGATTCACCATCAGCACATTGAGCAGATAAAACACCAGAAGAAAACATTGCTAAAGCAATAAATATAGTAGGTATCAATTTTTTCATGTGTGCAATATACCTTCGCGCAATGCTAATATTACTCTCACCAGCAAAAACATTAGTCCTTAACGCTCCAAGATGCAATGATCTAGCTAGTTTGCCTCAACACATGACTGAGGCAGCCGAATTGATGACTGTTCTAAAAGCATACACGCCCAGCGACTTAATGAAATCAATGAAACTAAGCAAGAATTTAGCTGAAAAAGTTGCAGATTGGCACACAAACTGGGCAACTCACAATTCGGTAGATGCAGCAATGAAATCTAAAGCTAAGGCATGTGCTTTTGCAATGAAAGGTGAGGCTTTCAAGTTCCTAGACGCTCCTTCATTAAGTAACGATGATCTCCAGTATGCCCAAAAAACCCTTATCGTACTAAGTGGACTCTACGGAATTCTGAGACCTTGTGATTTAATAATGCCTTACAGACTTGAAATGGGACAAACATTTAAAGTCAGTCAAGACCACAAATCACTTAATTCTTTTTGGTCTAGTATTTATTGTCAAGCTTTATCGAAAAAACTGAAAGATTTAGAGAGTAAAGTTATTCTCAACCTTGCCAGCGACGAGTACAGTAAGGTTGTAATCAAATCAGGAGTTGATGCTGAGATCATTACATGCACTTTTAAAGAAGAGGGGGAGAATGGTCTTCGAACCGTTAGCACCTTTGCCAAACAAGCTCGTGGAGAAATGGCTAGATTTGCGATTCAAAATCAAATCGAAATCGTGGAAAAATTGAAATTATTTAACAACCTTCGATACACTTTTAATTGCGACCTTTCGGATTCAAAAAACTTTATCTTTACTCGACCATTAATAAATAAATAATAACTGTAAATGAAATTCACGTACTATCTTCGCGGCGCTGTAGCAATACTAGTTCTAGTTTCAACTATGCCTAGCTGCTCGCAAGCACAACCATCACAAACCCAAAAACTCAGTACCGAAATGGATTCTGTTTCTTATGCTCTTGGAGTATTATTCGCAACCAATATGAAATCCGAAGGGATGCTAGATATTAATAGCGAACAACTAGCTAGCGGATTCTCCGCTGTCATGAATAACAATGCAACTCTCGAACCTGCTGACGCTGACAAAATAGTCCGTGAAGCAATGGCGGTTGTTAAAGAAAAAGCTTCTGCAGCTGCAAAAGCTGAAGGAGAAGAGTTCCTAGCAGAAAACGCTAAGAAAGATGGCATCTCAGTTACTGAATCTGGCTTACAGTATCACCACGATACTGAAGGGACTGGCAAAAGTCCAGATGAAAATGATAAAGTAACCGTTCACTATAAAGGAACATTACTAGACGGAACTGAGTTCGACTCAAGCTATAAGCGTGGAGAACCAATTTCTTTCTCACTTAATGGAGTTATCCCAGGATGGACTGAAGGACTTCAGTTAATGAACGTTGGAGGGAAAACTACATTCTACATTCCTCAAGAACTTGCTTACGGAGAACGTCCTCAACCAGGCGGACCTATCCCTCCTTTCGCAGCTTTAATATTTGAAGTTGAACTAATTGAAGTTAACTCTGTTGAGTAAACAAATCACAACTTGTTGACTTATAGACCATAACTAATGGCGGGGAAAATTTCCCCGCCATTTTTTTGTTGTTGTAAATTACCACCTCAAAATCATAAGTATTTATCGCCATGTTTCCTATAACTAATGACGCTATTGTATTTGGTCTACTAGCTGTAACTCTTGCAGGAATATTTCATGCAGCTAGCCTTCCTAGATTCAAGAAGTTTTTCACTTTCGTGCCTAGTCTATTGCTGTGCTACTTCATACCAGCTGCATTAAATTCATTAGGCATTGTAAATGGTGAAACGTCAAGTTTATACTTCGTAGCTTCTAGATATTTGCTGCCTGCCAGTTTAGTTCTCTTGTGCTTAAGCATTGATTTAAAGGGGATTTACAACTTGGGGCCCAAAGCTCTAATTATGTTTTTCGCTGCTACGTTCGGTATTGTTATTGGAGGTCCAATTGCTCTTTACATTGTGGGGCAATTCACCCCCGAGGTGTTTGGAGGTGATTCACCAGGAGCTATGTGGAGAGGACTATCTACAGTGGCTGGTAGTTGGATAGGCGGAGGAGCCAACCAAGCTGCTCTAAAAGAAATTTCAGGAACCTTAGATAAGCAATTTTCAATTATGCTTATCGTAGATGTTTTCGTAGCTAACCTTTGGATGCCATTCCTTTTATACGGAGCTCTTAGAACTAAAGAAATCGACAAGTGGCTTAAAGCTGACAGCTCAGCCGTTGACGCATTAAAAGAGAAAGTAGAGAAATATTCAGCTAGTATTGCAAGAATACCTTCTTTCTCTGACCTAATGGTTATTATAGGTATCGCCTTCGGAGCAGTAGCTATTTCACATATTGTTGCTGACACAGCAAGCGTAGGTATTCACGATTGGTTTAAAGGCATACTCGCCTCAAACCCTTCTAGCTTTGTAAAATATCTTTCTTCTTTAGAAAACGGTTTTTTCTGGATTGTAATTATCGCCACAATATTAGGAGTTGCTCTCAGCTTCACTAAAGCAAATAAATATGAAGGTGCTGGGGCCAGTAAAGTTGGATCACTATTCCTGTACATCCTAGTTGCTACTATCGGGATGAAGATGGATGTCGGAGCGTTAATTTCAAATTGGTCAACCTATTCATCTGCTATAATCATTGGATTAATATGGATGCTAGTTCATATAACTATCTTAATTATAGTTGCTAGGATCATAAAAGCTCCATTTTTCTTCGTAGCAGTAGGGTCTCAGGCTAATGTTGGTGGTGCTGCATCAGCCCCAATTGTTGCTAGTGCTTTCTCAACAGCACTCGCTCCTGTTGGAGTTCTGCTAGCTGTCCTTGGCTATGCTATCGGTACCGTAGCTGCGATTGTCTGCATGGAATGGATGCATATTATTTCGTAGCGAATAAAAGACCTAACTGAAGAAGTGTCCTTTAACTATTTTCTTAGCTTCAAGGTACTCTATATTTTCAGGGTCAGAACCCACTTGTAGCGGAACACGCTCCACCACTTCAAGATCATCAAGATCATCGAATGCTCTGACCTTTTCTGGATTGTTTGTTAAGACTTTAATCTTGCGAATTCCTAAATGTCTAATTATTTCGATGGCAGGCTCGAAAGTCCTTCCATCCTCAGGGTGTCCAAGGTTAACATTTGCTTCATATGTATCCTGTCCTGCGTCCTGTAAATTGTATGCCTTCAGTTTCTCTACCAAACCGATTCCTCTTCCCTCTTGCCTTAAATAAATAAGTACACCTCCACTTTTTTGTAAAAGAGCCATTGAAGACGTCAATTGATCTCCACAATCACATCTTGAAGATCTTAGAACATCTCCTGTCATACATTCACTGTGGATTCTTACAGACACAGGGTCAACACCATCTTTGTTAAAAATGTCCGAGACAAGAGCCAAGTGAGGCATTTCTTCTAAGCCACTATCAAAAGCTAATACTCGAAACCCCCCAAACTTAGTTGGCAGCCTTGATTCAACAAGAAATTTTACCGATGTTTCCATAAGAACAAAGATACTTCGTAGAGCTATTAACTACACTTATGAAAAACTCTTCTCTTTGATAAAAAGTGTTATTATGCTACCTAACAACAAGCATATCCCAGCCAGGACCATTGAATTAATTAATTGAATTCCTAAGAAGGTATTTCCCAATTGAGTGGTCAACCAGTTAATCCCCCCTAAAGCAGCAATTATTTGGGGGAAAACGATAAACATATTGAAAATACCCATATACACACCCATTTTCTCTTTTGGTATTTTATCCGAAAGAATAGCATACGGCATTGACAATATACTTCCCCATGAAATACCTATTAAAGCAAAACACCATTTCAAATTGTTTGATGATTCTGGCGATAGGAAAAGCATCCAAATAAACCCTATCCCTCCCGCGGCTAATGATAAAGAGTGAATTATTTTCCTGTTGATTTGCAGCCTCGAAGTGTAGAATGTTAGAACTAAGGCGAACACCATCGAGCTCAATCCATATACTCCCATAGAGCTTGAAACGGCATTTGCCGCCTCATTATATGCGCTATTTAGCACATCAAAATTTACTGCGTCTGAAGCAGGATATGGAGCCCCAAACACTGAGCCAGTTAGAGCTGGCGTAGCTGAGGACCACATCGTGAAAAATGCAAACCAACTAAAAAACTGCACTACACCCAGCTGTTTCATAACCTTAGGCATGCCCAATATGTTCTCGTATATTTCTTTTACACCAAATAACAAACCTGAATTCTTCTTCTTATTAGATAAAAACTCATCCATATCTTCTGGTGGTGCCTCTGAAGTTTTAAATACGGTAAAGAGTATTGAACTGATAAATACAAAAGCTCCTATGGCAAAAGCATAAAACACACTTTCAGGAATCTCTCCTGGAGCAGCTTCGTTTTTCGCTCCAAGTAAAGTCACAAACCATGGGAGGTTTGATGCAATCCAAGTACCGATTCCAATAATTAATGTTTGGACTACAAAACCGTAAGACCTCTGGCTTTCAGGAAGCTTATCAGCAACGAGCGACCTAAATGGCTCCATACTAATATTAATACTTGCATCTAGAATCCATAAAAATCCTGCGGCCATCCACAATGCAGAGCTATATGGGAGAAAAAACAATGCCACGGAGCTTAGAATGGCACCCAACAAAAAATAGGGTCTTCTTCTACCCCACCTAGGCGACCAAGTCCTGTCACTTAAATATCCAATGATAGGCTGGACTATTAAACCAGTCAATGGAGCAGCAATCCACAACATAGGAATTTCTTCAGCACTTGCACCTAAAGTTTCAAATATGCGTGACATATTTCCTCCTTGAAGAGCGAAACCAAACTGGATCCCTAAAAAGCCAAAGCTCATATTCCAAATCTCCCAAAACCCTAGTTTCTTATTCTCCTGCTTCATTTTGAATATTTTTGTGACCAAATCAACCTACAAGATAATCTATTTGGCAAAACAAAAGCGCCAATCCGAAGATTGGCGCTTTCTTAACTAATTTATCTCTTAA
>JABISU010000201.1 GCA_018700255.1 Flavobacteriales bacterium
AATCGTTGTTGTAAGTGTCCTTTCAACTTTATCCATGACCTTAATCTTGTTATTGATTGTCGACAGTCTTAGAGTAGCTGAAACACGAAGTAAGTGAAGTCGTGGCTGACAGATAAAACTGTTCTTATAGGAACACTTCTTTTTTCCATTCTTTTAGGGGTTTGTGCATACAATGAGTTTTTGTTGATTGCTGTTTTACCTCTTGTGATTCTACTAGCATGGTGGAGTGTTAAAAGGCTTGATTTATATATTGGGTTTATTTTATTCGCTGTTCCTTTAAGCATTAACCTGCAAGAATTAGAAGTAACATCTTTGGGGCTTTATATGCCCACAGAACCTTTACTGTTCGGGGCATTAATCATATTTTTATGTCGATTTTTTAAAGGTTGGCCAGTCGATAAAAGACTTTTTTCACACCCCATTTCAATAACAATTGGAAGTATGATGGTCTGGATGGCTATCACTACAGTTACAAGTTATGATCCACTGGTTTCACTGAAATTTATGACGTCTCGGGCTTGGTTTATTGTAAGTTTCTTTTTCTTCTTAGGGCATATCATGCTCCATAAGCCAGAGTTTAGAGAACGTATGCTAATGCTACTATTATTTCCTTTATGTATTGTTGTTATTTATACTGTAATTCGACATGCAGGTTATGACTTCAGCAAACACGCAGGCCATTGGATGATGAAACCATTCTTTAAAGATCACACTTCATATGGAGCGGTCTTAGCGATGATGTTACCCCCAACAATAGCACTCTTATCAAAAAAAGACAGACCAACATTAATAAGGTTACTTTTAGGTATTGCAACTGTCATAATCGCAATAGGCTTAATCCTCTCGTTCACAAGAGCAGCATGGGTTTCTCTTGCGGGAGTAGGGGTTCTTTTTATAGCCATGAGAATAGGTATTAAACTTAAAACTTTAGCATCAATAGGTGCTGTAGTGGTAGTGGTGCTCTTAGTAAATTTCGACACGTTAATGATAGATCTTCAGAGAAATAAGCAAGATTCATCAGACAACTTGACTCAACATGTGAAATCTATTTCGAATATTTCAAGTGACGACTCCAATTTAGAAAGGCTCAATAGATGGAGCTGTGCTGTTTCTCTTTTTCAAGAAAGACCTATCACAGGTTGGGGTCCTGGAACATATCAGTTTGTTTACGCCCCTTTTCAAAAGTCAGATTTAAAAACAACTATTAGCACAAATAATGCTGACGGAGGAAATGCACACAGTGAATACCTCGGGCCTCTTGCAGAACAGGGGGTAATGGGGGGTGTATTAGTCTTACTGTTAATTTGGTGGGCTTCAATTGTCGGATTTCGTTTGTGGAATAACCTTAAAAATAAGGAAGAACGAAATTTAGCTGTATCAATATATCTAGGATTAATGACCTACTTCATTCACGGAGTATTAAACAATTACTTAGACACTGATAAAGCTAGCGCGCCATTTTGGGGGTTCTTAGCGCTTTTAGTGGTTCTAGATATTGAAAGTCGAAATAAAACTCTACCTAAAGCGACAGCTTAAAAGAGCTGTATCGTCTAACGGGGGGGTTGATCCTCTAAAATCATTAAGAGACTTAACCATAGTAGAGTGCATAGCATCAATTGTAACGTTTTCACCTTTCCTTACTATTTCCTCTAATCTGGCCATTCCAAAAGCTTCACTTTTTTCATTCTCTTGCTCAACTAAACCGTCTGTGTAACATATTAAGGTGCAACCAGAGAGAACTTCCACATTGCCTGAAACAATCGTAGGTAATTCCTTAAACATCCCTAAACCCACTGCACCGAGCTCTAATAAAAACGAATTTCCTTGAGTATCAATCCACAATGGTGGATTGTGTCCGCAGTTCACATATTCTAATGAATTTGATTTTTTATCATATACAGCAACGAAAAATGTAATATACTTCTCACCCTGAGCACTAGCCATTACACGTGTATTTAGCTCCTTTACTTTTTCTATTAATGATCGCGAATCGCTGTTGAAAATAGCCCTCACATTTGCTTGGAAATTAGACATCAAAATAGCTGCACCTACCCCCTTTCCGCTCACATCAGCCATACACATAACAACCTGATCTACTCCTACTAAAAAGCAATCGTAATAATCCCCTCCTATTTGTTGGTGTGGCTGATAATACCCTGAAACATCTATTTTACTATCCTCCGGCCAAACCTTAGGTAATAACATTGCTTGCATTTCCCCAGCTAACTCAAGTTCTTTCCTCACCCCCGCTTGCCTTAGATTCTCTTCTACAAGTTCTCTATTTCTCAATGCCACCACTAAAATATTAGTAAGTGTTTGAATGAAGTTTAAGTGTTTAACCACCGGGCTCATACCCGGCGCATCCTCTTCTTTATCACCTGCTAATACAAACGCTATTACTATTTCGTCTTTATATACTGGAATAACAATATCAAATGAATGATTGTTTAAACCATCTACTCCAGCTAATGAAATCCCTCCTGAATTTAGTTTATTGAAGAACTCAATTGGCTGAGTCTCTGGGACATCCCCTGAAACGCCATTGGCAATAAGCAATCTCCAAAACGATCTTCCTAAATCCACAGAATAAAGAACCAAGCGCCCAATACCTAGATGGGTTTGAAGTGCTTTACTGTAGTGTTCTAAAAGTTCATCTTCAGATGACTTAGAATTAATTGCACGAGTTACATCAAGTAAAGCGCTGAGTTTAAACTCTCTCAGTTCAAGCTTTCCTCTCAATCTTTTTTCGCTAATTTCCCCCATACTTAACCTTACTTTTTAACTCTCTCAGAATACTCTTTAGTCCGAGTGTCTACTTTAATAAAATCACCTGTATTAATAAATAATGGGACACGTACTTCAACTCCTGTGTCAACGGTTGCAGGCTTTAATGAATTTGTAGCTGTATCACCCTTCACACCGGGTTCGGTGTAAGTAATCTCAACCTCAATATGATTCGGTAAATCGCAAGAAATTGCTCGTTCACTATCTGCGTCAAATAATATCTTGCAGATAAGCCCATCAGTTAAAAACTCAGGTGCATTAATCAGATGCTTTTCTACTGGAATTTGTTCGTATGTCTCACTATTCATAAAGTGATAACCCATATCATCATTGTAAAGAAACTGATACTCTCTCGTTTCAATCCTCACAGGGTCAATTTTAGTGCCCGCATTAAATGTATGATCAACTACTTTCCCCGTCTCTATATTTTTAAGTTTCGTCCTTACAAAAGCAGCTCCCTTACCAGGCTTCACGTGTAAAAACTCAATGATTTGCCATAACCCATGATTGTGATTCAAGCACATCCCATTTTTAATATCAGAAGTATTCGCCATATTTCTTTTAAATTCTAAGTTGTCTGCAAGGTACGCACTCAATTACCTCCCTTCAAACCGTATTGAAATTCGTTGTGACGAAAGTTCTCCTTCATGAACTTTTGATTTAGGCCAAACCTTCTCAAACGAAATCACCAACCTATCCCTAATCACCTCCCAAGTAATTATCGCACGTCTTGTAGAATCCCCAACTGAAAACAATCTGTAACCCCGAGCAGTGGGAAGGAGTTGATAGAGTCTACCTAGCATATCATCTCCACCATTCATAACTGCCACAGTTAGAGTTCTCTCATTTTTAATATCTACTCTAAAAGCTCTACCAATACTCGCAAAGTCATTGCCCGATTTTATCACCTCACCTGTAAACTTCACAAAAGGAAGATCCCATTTTACTCTCGCTAGTAATTCTACTGCGCCATCATAAGCTCCCTTTATTTGAAATCGAGTTTGTAGTTCTCCCCCGATTTCTAATTCTGAATCCCATGACAGTGTTGATCTGAAATTCAACTCTCCATGCTTTATTTCCGATTTTACAACTAATTTCTTATTGTTTTCTTCAATAAAAAACCCACCCCCACCAACCCAACTTGAATCAGAATTAGATTGCTCACCATACATCCTATATGGATGTTTTAAACTGTGTTTATCAATGCTAGCAAAAACAAAAATATTTTTACCAGATGCAAGCACTGCTCTATTGTTAATTGAGACACCTCCTTTAAATATAGATATTTCAGATTCATAACTAAGTGCATTTTTCTCTCTTCTAACAAGTAACCCTACAACATTTCCTGGCCCGACCTCTCCTAATACCCCTAACATAGTCTGCTCACCTTTGTGAAAAACACTCCATGCCAATCGACTTTGCCGTACTTCTAAACGTGATCTTTCAACTTCTGTCCTATGTAATCCCGAAGAATAAATAGAAGTTATTTCTCCAGTAGTAGTATCAATAACACATTCTCTACTTTTCGTGTCAAACGAGGTAGAAATCCACCAATTTTTATTTGTTTTACTTACTGCAAAACCTCTACGACTAGGAGTGCCATCTCCGGTATTAACGCCACTAAAATCACGACTTTTTTGACCTAAATTATGAGGAGCGCGCATTGATTGAAATGGATCGTACCTAAAGACGGTGGCGCCTGAACCCCAATGGACCCTATGGTCTCCTATAATAAAATTCACACCATCACCTAATCTGCTTTGAAAGTAACCTCCGAGATAGTCCACTCCCACTTCACCCGCATCTCTCTCAGCCACTATGCCC
>JABISU010000089.1 GCA_018700255.1 Flavobacteriales bacterium
AATATTTAACCCCCTTCTCAACAGATGCTTCAACTACCTCACTCCTATCACCATCAATATGTAGAATGCAAGATTTGCAACCATTTGGTCCAGCAACTGAAAAACAAACTGTTCCTACTGGAGTTAGTGCAGTCCCTCCTGAAGGGCCGGCTATTCCAGTAGTTGCAATCGCAAAATCAACATTGAGCACCTCTCGACATCCAATAGCCATAGACTCAGCAACTTCACGACTTACAACGCCATATCGTTCAATGGTTGAAGTGTCAACATTTAAAAGAGAACACTTCACATCGGTAGCATATGCAACAATACCACCTCGAAAATAACGACTGGAGCCCGAAACGGAGCTAATCGCTTTCGCGATAGCTCCGCCAGTTAAACTCTCAGCTGTACCGAGAGTAAAGTCACAGTCTGAGAAATCAGTCAACTGCAAGTCTAATTACAGTGTGAGCCCCTGATTGAGAAATCTCTACGAGATAAACTCCAGATGCAAGGTCAGAAATATTTACTTGCTCTACCATAGAAGTTGTAGTCCAAGAGTGTAAAATTCTACCATTTAAATCAATGATTTTTACATCATGAGCACCAGCTCTATCGATTACTAACTCAACGCTAATAGTTGCTGGGTTAGGATAAATAGCCACATCGCCCTCAGAGAATGGCTCAGCAATTCCCACGTAATCCTCAAACTCGATATCTGCACAGTCTCCTAAATCTGCAACTGATACACGGAGGTGAACTATATCGTTCAAATCAACTGGATCCAAGTCCCCACGAACATGAAGCCCTGGCTCGAAATCTCTTTGGTATATTATTTCAAGATTGTCAACTACATCAGGAGCTAAAGACCCGAAAACAGACTCATATCCGTCGAAGTCTAGATCCGGAGTTAAATCACATGCATCATCAGTATTCCAAGTCGCACCATTGTCCATAGAATTAACCACGTAAAGGTGGCGGTAGTTTTGAGAACCCGTAGTGTAATCCTCACGAATCGCAGAGTAAGTAACAAAAAGATTTCCATCTGCATCTGACCCCATGCTTGGAATTCCAGCGAGGTTTACGAAGTAGGCTGCAATGTCATCCTCTAAATCAAGAGTTCCGCTTTCATCAATATCATACGCGTATGCAATTGTTAAAGAGCTGTCAAGGCCATAACTCTGATTCCAATACTCTAATCCATTGGTTCCTGGGAAATAGCTGAAATTATCGTCAACAGTATCTGCGTCCATGTAAAACATGCCTCCAAAAACAACATGAACCAAACCGTTTTGGTCTACATGAACATCACCAGCTCCATCTGAATTTAGATACTCTTGGAATATTCCGTCATCGTTGAAGTCCTCACCTTCATCCTCAGGAAGTCCCATATCAATAACGTAATTATCTACAGGAAAATCAATAACAGGAGTGTACTCCCAGCTATCTCCATTGTCTTCAGATATCATCACGAATGTATCCATTAGATCATTAAATACTGCAAAAGCAACAACTCCATCACGTGCGTGAATAGCATATGTATCTCCACTAAAACCGACAAAATTCGTTGTGTCTAGAGCTGGGAAAGTTGACTGCTCCCAAGTAGCTCCCGCATCTAAAGAGCGATAGTACATAAGTGCTCCGTCTTGGCCTTGGAATTCTAATCCGCCGTTACCTATAGGTGTTGAAATACCTAATACGTGAATAGTGTTTCCATCCACTCCGCTTGTAGCTGTTCGAGGCCAAAGAACTCCAAATGGACCATCCATTGGAATGCTCATCTCTGACCAAGCATCATTACTTCCCATAGCTCGAGAAGTAATCAAAAAAGGAGTGTCTATTCCTGGGTGAGTAACGCTGTACTCTGTACCAGAAGCAGTATGACCTATAGAAGGCCAACCACATCGAACGCTCTCAATCCTCTCATACGGTTGTTCGTCCCAATTCTCACCATCGAAAAAGTTGTAACCTGTTCCGCGGTCAGGGAATGAGCCTGTCTCCAAACTCATAATCCATCCAGCACTTATTGCATCGCCAGAGCCCACAAGTCTATCATCGATAGCTGCATTTGACTGAAGATCATACTGAGTGAGTCCTATTATTTGTCGCTGGACTACTAAAGCTCGAGTTTGAATATTCTCAAGTTGACCTATTTGTCCTTCTTCTGAGAAAGGCATTAAAGGAATCTCATTAAAGCCATCTACTGCAATCGTAGGCATAGGTTTTGCAATCCTTGCCTCAACAGGCACTTGAGGTACATCGCTTAAAGAAAAGGAAGGAGTTGAAGCGTCTTGCTGAGCAAATAAAGGAGCCTGTAAAGCAGCTACTAAAAATAGCATCGCTGAAGAAAAGAGTAAAGTTTGTTTCATAAATAAATTGTTAATCTGAATTTAGAAGTCCAAACTAATCAATTATCACCTCTATACCATAATTTATAGCATAAAAATTATATTTATAACCTTCTTAAGGTTGCAATAACTGTTTCACGCCCAGTCACCTTATCATCTAAATTTACATGAATCTCGGCATCAAGGGGGAGATATAGATCAATTCTAGAACCGAATTTAATAAACCCGACTTCCTCTCCTTTTACTAAAATTTGTCCTGGCTTGATATAGTAGCGGATTCTGCGAGCTACAGCACCCGCAATTTGACGAAAAAGAACCTCACCACATTCGCCTTCTACTACCAAAGTCGTTCGTTCGTTTTCTATGCTACTCTTTGGATGCCAAGCCACAAGATATTTTCCAGTATGGTATTTAACGTACTTAACAAGTCCAGCAATAGGACTCCACTGACAATGAACATTCAATGGGCTCATAAAAACACTCACTTGAATACGTTCATCCTTGAAGTATTCTGTCTCTTTCACCTTCTCAATTACTACAACTTTCCCATCACTTGGAGAGATCACGTCTCCGACGCCTCCCGAGGGGATTCTATGAGGGATTCTAAAAAATTGAGCAAATAATATGAATGCGATCGAGGAGCAAGACCCTACAATCCACATAGCTATTTCCGGAACCTCGAGATAAAATAACACAGCTAAAATCAAAGCTGAAACAACAAGTACCAATCCCAATGGAATAAAACCTTCCCTATGTAATGTCATAATATAAATACTCTTAGTAGTAATACTACAGGGGCCGCAATCAGAAGCCCATCAAACCTGTCTAAAACACCTCCATGCCCAGGCAACAAGTTACCGCTGTCTTTAACGCCAGCATGTCTTTTAAGTGCGCTTTGGACTAAATCACCAAGAGTAGAGAGTGTTCCAGTTAAAACTCCCAGCAAAGCACCTTCATTCCCCATCCAAAGCCACCCCACGAATGCTGCTCCTACAGCTCCTATAAACGCTCCTTCCCAAGACTTGTTAGGTGATACTTTCGGAGCAAGTCCTCTTTTAATAAACTTCTTTCCGAACACCTTTCCTCCAATATATGCAAATGTGTCATTTGCCCAAATCCAGGTTAAAAACGCCACAACATCCCATCCTCTATAATACGGAATGAAACCCACCCAAGCATCAAAGGGTCGTCCCATCCCCCACAAAGACACTACAGCAATCGTGATTAGCAAATAACCAAGCGGAGATCCCTTTAAAATCTTGTATTCTTTTAACCCTTGTGCTAAAACAACGGCCCATAAGATAGAAGCAGAGATTATATCAAAAGTCGTAGCGAAAACAACTATAGTAACGAATACTACCCCAGTAAAGCTGCGAGTGATTAATTCATTCATAACTGCAAGAGGGCTTTTGCCTTTTCCTCAAAATCTTCTGGCACTAAAAGTTGGACTTCCATGGAAGCAAAACCAACTCCAGAGTAACTACTATCTTGGCGATTCATGATTACACAAGGTATATCAGAATCAATAAGGACTTGCTTACGCATCTCTACGCCAGGGGCGAAAGAGTCAGAAAAAACAGCAACCCATCCGTTCATTATTCAGACTTAGGTTTCTTTCTAACCTTACGGACAGCTTTAGGGATTTCTTCTATCAACTTAACTCCAACCTCTTCTTCTTTAAAAGGTCTTGGCCCTAAAATTCTCTCAACGTCAACTTTAAAAATCACCTCATCTTTAAGAAGAGCTTCAGCGAGTTCAGTCAGTTTATTCTTATTTGAATTTAGAATCTCTTGTGCCTTTGTATAAGCCTGTTCTATCACCTTACTCACTTCCTCGTCAATTATACGAGCTGTAGCTTCAGAATATGGTTTTGTAAAAGATTGTTCTCCTCTAGAGTCGTAATAACTGATATTACCAATCTTGGCATTCAGACCGTAAACTGTAACCATTGCCTGGGCTTGCTTCGTTACTTTCTCAAGATCACTTAAAGCTCCAGTGGAAATTTTATTGAACATTATTTTTTCAGCTGCACGTCCGCCCATTGCGGCACACATTTCATGAAAAATTTGGTCTGTTGTAGTAATCTGGCGCTCATGTGGTAGATACCAAGCAGCTCCGAGACTCTTACCCCTGGGAATTATACTCACCTTCATAAGTGGAGAAGCATATTTCAGTAACCAACTAACAATAGCATGACCTGCTTCGTGGAAGGCAATAGTCTTCTTCTCTGTATCAGAAATCACACGAGATCTCTTCTCTAATCCACCAACAATCCTATCAACAGCTTCGTTGAAATCCGTATGACTCACAGCATTTTTTCTTTTCCTCGCAGCAAATAAAGCCGCCTCATTACACACGTTAGCAATATCAGCACCACTAAATCCAGGAGTTTGCTTAGACAGAAGGTCTAAATCAATAGTCTTATCAGTTTTAATAGGTTTTAAATGAACTTTGAAAATAGCCTTGCGCTCATTAATGTCCGGCATATCAACATAAATTTGTCTATCGAAACGCCCAGCTCTAAGAAGAGCTTTATCTAATACATCTGCTCTATTTGTAGCGGCTATGATAATAACTCCACTGTTAGAACCAAACCCATCCATCTCAGTTAGTAACTGATTTAATGTGTTTTCTCTTTCGTCATTTGAGCTAAAGCTTGCATTTTTTCCACGAGCTCTACCTATTGCATCTATTTCATCAATGAAGATGATAGACGGAGCTTTTTCTTTAGCTTGCTTAAATAGGTCACGTACTCTTGAAGCACCAACACCTACAAACATCTCAACAAAATCTGAACCACTTAAACTGAAAAAAGGAACCTTAGCCTCGCCAGCAACAGCCTTAGCTAATAATGTTTTTCCCGTTCCTGGAGGCCCTACAAGAAGTGCGCCTTTAGGGATTTTAGCTCCCAACTTAGTGTACTTTGAGGGTTTCATAAGGAAATCTACAATCTCTTCTAGCTCTTCTTTTGCCTCATCTACACCTGCTACATCTTTAAATGTAATATCAGTTTCCTTTCCCTTTTCATGAAGCTTCGCCTTAGACTTTCCTATGCTGAAAATCTGATTGCCAGCAGAACCTCCTCCACTCATTCGCTTCATTATAAACATCCAAACCACTATCATTATCACAAGGAAGAAAATCCATGAGAACATCTGTTGTCCCCATTCATTTACTGGCTCATACTTAGAATTTACGTTATTTAAATCCGTCAGCTGCTTGTAATCTTCTGTATAACTATCTCCTGGAGGCATTGAAAACCAAACATCCGGACCAGCATACAACCCCATAATACCTTGAGAATCTTGATCCCTCGAACCTAATAAATCTTCTTTCGCAGATTCAGTTAAAAACACCTTGTACACATGACCATCATGTATCACGTGATCTACATCTCCTGACTCTACATGAGATTTAAACTCAGAAAACTGAATCTCACTACCTCCACCATCTGAGTTGAGCATTATCATTCCAAGCAACAAAACACCCACAACAGCATAAATCCAATAAAAATTTACGTTTTTACCAGAATCTTTCTTAGGAATAGGCGACCTAGATGTCGGCCTCTTCTTAGCAGTTGACTTTTTACTAGTCGAAGGTTTTTTCTTATTCTCTCTCATACTTCCGCATTGTTTATTAATTCTTCCTCGACATATTCATGTTTTGTAATATTCGCATCACCCCACAACTCCTCTAAAGCAAATCTACTCCTTGCGTCCTTGTGAAACACGTGAACTACAATATCAAAATAATCAACAATAGCCCAAACACCCGTTCTTAACCCCTGTACGCTAACTGGCTTTTCACCTAAAGCTTCAAAAACAACTTTTTCAACTGAAGCAGTTAATGCTTCCACTTGAGTGTGGCTATTCCCATGGGAAACTATAAAATAAGAGGCAATAGAATTCTGAATCTCACGTAAATCAATAATAGAGATTTCGTGACCTTTAACATCTTCGAGACCCTTAACAACAGCATCTAGCAGAATATCAGAGTCGGTAACAGTCGATTTTTTCATGCAAAAATTTGAGGCTACGAAGTTACTACTTTTGCAAGTGATGACACCCGATATAGGAAACATTAGCAAAATAACAACTAACAGAGGAGTCTATCCGCTTCTCAGGCTCACAACTGTAAGTAGTACAAATGATTACGCTATTGAATTACTACGTGAACCTGACACTCCCTCTGAACTGATTATTGTTGCTGATCATCAAACAAAGGGTAAAGGTCAGATGGGACGAAGATGGCACACTTCCCCTGGTAACAGTCTAAACCTTAGCTATATAATAAAAAACATAACATATACACCTTCCATTTTCAATATGGCAATTGCCTTAGGCGTACTAGATGGAATAAGAGATTTTCCGTTTATAGAGGGGATTAATAAGGCTGATTTTAATATAAAATGGCCAAACGATATCGTCTTAATTGAAGATTCAGGAGTTAGAAAAATTGCTGGCATCCTCATTGAAAATTCCTGGCGTGGAGAAACTCAGACTGCTTCAATTATCGGTGTCGGAGTTAATTTAGATACTCAATTTTCAAAAGAATCTGTTTCTGGTTTCAATTTAATGCCAGGTAATCTGAATGATTACCTCTGTGAAAATATTTCTGCTCTAAATTCAGAGCTCCCCATAATCAACTCTATTCAAAATAGAATCCACATGCTTTCATCTGAAAGGGGTGACGAAATAATCCTTGAGGATTTTAACAATAATCTCTTTGGGCGAAATACTGAACGCCTTTATACAATTGACAACAAGCCGTTCAAAGGAACTTTACTTGGGATAGAAAAAGATGGGCTAGGAGTGTTTTCTGGGGTCGATAGAGAAAACATAAAGGTACAGTCTTCAAATGTTGTTTGGTCTTTTATGGGGGGAGAGTAGCTCGAAAAAACAACTACGACACAGGGAACTTCTGCTTCATACCCTCAGCCAT
>JABISU010000025.1 GCA_018700255.1 Flavobacteriales bacterium
GGATTCTCTTGATAGGGACGATATGTTGCTTCTTTTGAATCACGGTATTTATTATGAGTTTTTACCTTATAATGAAAATGATGCAGAGCTTTCTAACGCATTAAGCTTGGGAGACGTTGAGTTAGGTGGTGAATATGCTTTAGTAATATCTACAAACGCTGGCTTGTGGAGATATTTGATTGGAGATATTGTCAAGATTACATGTGTTTCTCCCTATCGGATAAAGGTGGTGGGTAGAGTTTCATCTTATATTAATATAGTCGGGGAGGAGTTGATGGTGAATCAAGCAGAAAGTGCAGTATCTAAAGCATTGTTAGATTTTAACTTGTCCCTTAAAGAATTTACAGCAGCGCCAAGGTTTTCTAACGAAGGTATTCCCGTGGGACATAGTTGGGCGATTGAGGTTTCGGGTAATACGATGATATCGGATGTGTCCATAGAGGGAGTTTCTAATGCCCTCGACTTGGAATTGAAAAAATCAAATTCAGATTATAGCGTAAAAAGAGAATCTGATTTTATTTTAGGAAAACCAGAAGTGATTTTTGTGAAAGAGGGCAGTTTTGAGGTTTGGCTTAAAAATAAAAACAAACTAGGAGGGCAACATAAAATCCCAAGACTTTCTAATTCAAGGGATATTCTAGAAGAAGTTTTAAGAGTTATCCCCAATCGATAGACAATCTTTGGTTGGCCCTCAAATTGTTGTTAGATTTCCGTTCTGTTTAAAACAACTTAGAATAACTCATAATATGCATATTGCTGTCGCTGGAAATATAGGTTCGGGTAAAACCACACTAACAACACTGTTATCTAAACATTATAAGTATACACCTCATTACGAAAGTGTTGATGATAACCCTTATTTAAACGATTTCTATAAGGACATGCAACGTTGGTCATTCAACTTGCAAGTTTATTTTTTAAACTCACGTTTTGCTCAACTTATAGATTTGAAGAAAAAGGGCAAGCCTATGATTCAAGATAGAACCATTTATGAGGATGCGAATATTTTCGCACCTAACTTAAATGCTATGGGGCTTATGACTAAGCGTGATTTTGATAATTACCTTATTCTTTATGAATTGATGGAGTCGTTTGTAACTCCTCCAGATCTTCTGATTTATTTAAGAGCCTCTGTTCCGAAATTGGTTTCTCAAATCCAAAAGCGAGGCCGTGATTACGAAGAGGCAATTCGTTTAGATTATTTAACTCGCCTTAATGAACGCTATGAAGCGTGGATATCAACCTATGATAAGGGACCTCTTCTTATTATCGATGTTGATGACATGGATTTCCAAGCTAATAAGGAAGATCTTGGAAAGATTATTGAATCTATGGATGCAAAACTTCACGGTCTTTTTGAAAATAAATAGTTACCACTTTTATAACCAGATATTTATTTTTGACAAAAAAAGCCACGCATATCGCGTGGCTTTTTTGTTAGTTAGAATTTTCAAAATTCTAACTCTTACTATAAAGCAGTAAAATTAAATCCAATCTTAACATCATCATTAATAACTCTATCTCCGAGATCGTCAAAGACTGACCCTGATCCATATGTTATATTGTGTTTAGTTCTGTCAATCATAAACTTGCCATTTATTTGGTAACCAAATCTACCTTTCATCTTTATTTGTTCCACTGTAAAAGGCACGATGTAATCAACAACTACACCGTGAAAGTCGAATGAGCATGAAAGGTTCATTTCCCCATTATTATCTATAAACGATCCATTCATATCTAGTCGTGCAACAGGGTACTTTTCAATATCAAGGAAGTCCTCTGATTTAAGGTGGCCATCAAAATCTGCTTTATCTTCACCTGTAATGTCAGTTACTTCAAAGCTATCCATTTCAAAGCTTAGTACCCCACGACTTATAGAGCCATCTTCAACTTTGAATTTACCATTTACAGCTTTAATGATACCAGAGTGTTTTGATCCGGTAATCTTTGTCGCTTCCCATAAAATGGTGTGTTTTTCCTTTGTTAGAGTGTAATTACCATCGGGTATGCCCAAATCACCAACAATTGTTGATTGTAATTCAGTCTTAGTTGGTTCTGTATTTGTGTCTTCGTTAGAAGATATTCCCTCGCTAGAACAAGAAGAAACTACCAATACAAGTCCAGCAATTAATAGGTTATAAAAGTTCATTATTTATTTTTTTATTCAAAAGTTTCTGTAGTCGTCATTACGATTTCTACATTTGATTTTGAAGTTACATCATTAGAGTTGTTGTTAGCATGTCCATGTCCTTCACCCACCGCTAAAAGAGGTGCAATCACTAGACCGATTAAGCAAGTTAGCTTAATGAGGATGTTCATAGATGGACCAGATGTGTCTTTAAATGGATCTCCTACTGTGTCACCAGTTACAGCAGCTTTGTGAGCTTCAGATCCTTTATAAGTCATCTCCCCATCAATTTCAACACCTGCTTCGAAACTCTTCTTAGCATTATCCCAAGCACCTCCTGCGTTATTTTGGAAAATAGCCCAAAGCACACCACTCACAGTTACACCTGCCATGTAAGATCCAAGAGGCTCAGCACCCATAGTGAATCCAATAATTAGTGGAGAAACGATGGTGATAGCTCCAGGGAGCATCATCTCTTTAAGCGCTGCCTTTGTGCTGATGTCAACACACTTACTGTATTCAGGCTGACCTGTACCTTCCATAATTCCAGGGATCTCCTTAAACTGACGCCTAACCTCTTTCACCATTTCCATAGCAGCCTTTCCTACCGATTTCATAGCAAGAGCAGAGAACACTACAGGAATCATAGCTCCAACGAATAGTGTAGCTAGAACGTCAGCCTTGAAAATGTTAATTCCGTCAATACCAGTCATAGTAACGTAAGCAGCAAAAAGTGCCAAAGCAGTCAAAGCAGCAGATGCAATTGCGAATCCTTTACCGATAGCAGCAGTTGTGTTACCTACTGAATCAAGGATATCAGTACGTTCACGCACTTCCTCAGGAAGTTCACACATCTCAGCAATACCTCCTGCGTTATCAGCAATAGGTCCAAATGCATCAATAGCTAATTGCATAGCTGTAGTAGCCATCATAGCACAAGCGGCGATAGCAACTCCGTAGAATCCTGCGAATTCGTATGAAGCGTAAATAGCAGCAGCGAACAAGATGATTGGGCCGAAAGTAGAGATCATACCAACTGAAAGACCAGCGATAATATTTGTTCCAGCTCCAGTGTTAGAGTTGCGAACGATGTCCATAACAGGCTTTTTCCCTAATCCAGTATAGTACTCAGTCATCCAGCTAATTCCACCTCCTACACCAAGTCCTACAAGAACAGAGTAGAAAACGTTGATAGATGCGAAAGGCGTAGCAGACTTATCAGCGTCTTGGAAGAAGTTCATTGATAACATGTCAGGTAGCATCCAGTCGATTAAGAAGTAACAAGCAATAGCTGTCATAAGGATAGACCCCCAGTTTCCTTTGTTAAGAGCAGATTGAACTTCAGCTTCTTTTCCTTCGTCATTAACCTTAATGAATTTAGTTGCGATAATTGAGAAGATAATTCCAAGTGCAGAAATCACAAGAGGTAAGAGTAATGTAGCAAGCCCACCGAAAGCGTCATTATATTCAGCTCCCATATCACGCACAACGTATACGCCAAGTACCATTGCAGCAAGTACAGTAGCTACATATGAACCGAAAAGATCGGCACCCATACCAGCTACGTCACCTACGTTATCACCTACGTTATCAGCAATAGTAGCAGGATTACGAGGATCATCTTCAGGAATACCAGCCTCAACCTTTCCGACAAGATCCGCACCTACGTCCGCAGCCTTTGTGTATATGCCTCCACCTACACGAGCAAACAAAGCGATAGATTCAGCTCCTAGAGAAAACCCTGCAAGAGCCTCAAGAACAATAATCATATGATTTACGTTAGTTACATCGATATCACCCATGCCAAGAACGTGTGTCTTAATAAGTAGAATAAAGATAACACTGAGTCCGAAAACAGCTAATCCTGCAACTCCAAGTCCCATTACAGTACCTCCAGTAAATGATACTTTAAGAGCTTTAGATAAGCTTGTTTTTGCAGCCTCAGCTGTTCTTACGTTAGCTTCAGTTGCGATGCGCATACCGATGTTACCTGCAACAGCTGAGAATATTGCACCTATTACAAAGGCAACAACTATAAACCAGTGTGTATTTTCTACAATAGTTGAAACAACAGCTAGTGAAGAACCAGCTATTACAACAAAAATTGCAAGTAGGCGGTATTCAGCATTTAGGAATGCAAGTGCACCTTCATGAATGTAGGTGGCAATTTCCGCCATTCTGGCGTTTCCCTTGGGCTGTTTGCGTACCCAAGAACCTTTAATAGCCATAACGACTAAGCCAAGAATGGCAATTACAGGGACTAGATAAAGTATGTTGTCAAATAAAAACTGCATGATGTATAATTTTAGTTCATTGCCGAATATTAATAGTTCGGCGATTTATTTACTTATTTATTAACGTATATGACATTTTTAACAGCTTCCATAATTTCATTTATTTGTGGAAGAGCTTCGTCAATTAGAGTTGTTGCGAATGCAAAAGGAGTGTCGGTTTGGCATAACCGAATAATAGGAGCGTCAAGGTGGTCGAAGGCATTCCGCTGAACGCGATATGCAACTTCAGATGAAACAGAACTTACTGGGAAGCTCTCCTCAACAATAACAAGTCGATTTGTTTTCTTTACAGATTCGATTATAGTATCGAGGTCAAGAGGACGTATAGTTACGAGGTCGATGATTTCAACTCCGACTCCTTCCTTTGCCAGTTCATCAGCTGCAGCGTGAACTACTTTGAGGATTTTACCGAAGGAAACAATTGTGACATCAGAACCCTTTTGTCTAACGTTCGCTTTACCTATAGGTACTAAAAACTCACCTTCGGGAATCATGCCCTTGTCCCCATACATTTTTTCCGACTCCATAATTAGGACAGGATCATTGTCACGAATGGCTGATTTAAGGAGTCCTTTAGCTTCGTAAGGAGTGAATGGTGTAACAACTTTAAGACCTGGAATAGCAGAATACATCGCCTCATAACTTTGGCTGTGGGTTGCTGCTAATTGACCAGCGGTCCCGTTAGGGCCACGAAATACAATGGGAGTTGTGAATTGACCACCGCTCATTTGTAGCATCTTGGCAGCGTGATTTATTATTTGGTCTGAGGCCAAAACAGCAAAATTCCAGGTCATATATTCAACGATAGGTCTTAAGCCATTCATAGCTGCACCTACTGCAATGCTAGTGAAACCGAGCTCGGCAATGGGTGTGTCTATTACTCTTCGAGCGCCAAATTCATCCAACATGCCCTTAGAAGCTTTGTAGGCACCGTTGTACTCGGCAACCTCCTCTCCTATGAGGAAAACACGTTTGTCTCGGCGCATTTCTTCGCTCATAGCTTCAGCTACGGCTTCTCTATATGTGATTTCACGCATGGAATTGACGCATAATTCGGTCGGCGAATATAAGCCAATTATGACTGCATTAAGCCACCTCTCTATTCATACCTTTGCATTTCTGAGAAATGTCTCTCAGTTTTTCAATTATTAAGTATGAAATTGCTTGTTTGTATCAGTAAATCTCCCGACACCACTAGTCGTATAGCCTTTACAGACGGGGATAAACGCTTCGATGAAAGCGGCGTCCAATTTATTGTCAATCCTTATGATGAGTGGTATGCTCTTGTACGCGCTATCGAATTGGTTGAAGCTCAAGGAGGTTCAGTCACTACAATTACAGTAGGTGACGTAACATGTGATCCTATTATACGCAAAGCTTTAGCGATAGGTGCTAGTGATGCAGTGAGAATTGATGCTAATCCTACTGATTCTTCTCAGGTTGCTAGATTGATTTCTAATTACGCAAATGATAAATCTTATGATATCATTTTTGCAGGTAAAGAAACTATTGATCACAATTCATCAGCTGTTCCTGCAATGATTGCGGAGTGTATGGATCTTCCATATGTTGCACTTGCAACTTCAATAGATGTAGATGGTGATGTATCAACTCTTAATTGTGAATCTACCGGAGGTACAAACAATGTATCTGTAAA
>JABISU010000224.1 GCA_018700255.1 Flavobacteriales bacterium
AAGTTGTACGTCACTTACAACGAAACGACATAAAAGCGGAAGCGATTCACGGTAACAAATCTCAACCAGCTAGAGAAAAGGCTCTTAATAGATTTAAAAAAGGAAAAGTAAGAGTACTTGTTGCTACTGACATTGCATCACGTGGAATTGACGTAGATGAGCTAAGCCACGTTGTTAACTTCGAATTGCCAAACCTAGCGGAAAGTTACGTTCATCGTATTGGGCGAACTGGCCGTGCTGGAAGGGAAGGAATCGCAATCTCATTCTGTAATGAAGGAGAAGAACGCAATCACTTACGAGGCATACAAAAACTAATAGGTCGCGAAGTTGAACTCATAACAGATCAACCTTTCAATATGCCTATGGATCCCGTAGGAATGGTTATGCCTAAAGGTGGGGGTGGTAAAAAGAGTAGAAATCGTGGAGGTCGTGGAGGTCGTGGCTACGGAGGTGGTAGTAGCGTAAGTCGAGGTTACAGTGGAAATTCCAGAAGTGGAGATGTAAAAAGTGGTGGTGGTGGATATCGTAACTCTGACAGAGATGACAGACGATCAAGAAGTTCTTCATTCGGACCACCGAGCAAGAGGGGAGGTGAAAATAGAGGAGGTTATTCTCGCGACAATAATAGAGGTAATGACAACCGAGGTAGCGGTAGTAACGGATATGCTGCAAACAGAGGTGGGGACAGAGATAACCGAGGTGGAGAGAGAGACAACCGAGGTAGTGGCGGAGGTAGATATGCTGCAAACAGAGGTGGGGACAGAGACAACCGAAGTAGCGGCGGAGGTGGATATGGAGCCAACAGAGGTGGGGACAGAGACAACCGAAGTAGCGGCGGAGGTGGATATGGAGCCAACAGAGGTGGGGATAGAGACAACCGAAGTAGCGGCGGAGGGGAAAGCCGGGGTCGGGGAGGTTTCAAAAGTGAAGGTCACAAAAAAGGCGGCTTCAAAAATAAAAAATTCAAAGGCGGTGGAGGTAGCTCAAAGCCAGGCTCTAAGTCTAGAGGAAGTTCCTTTAATAAGTAATTAAAATCTAATTTGTATATTATGCTACCTAAATTTGGCATATAATAATTCGTAAAATGAAACCTATGACATTGATTGTAAGCACTTTATTTTTGGTGCTCTTTGCGTGTTCTGATAGCGCACCTGCTCCTATTCCCAATAAATCAGCGGCTTCTGAAATTGTGGCTTCTAACAATTCAGTAACTACAGACCAAACTGATGCCATTTCTCCAAAGTATAAGAACGGGACCAACGATCAGAACAAAGGAGATAAAACCGGAATAGTAAGACTTCACGGTAACATTGCTGCAGCATCAGGATCAATGATTTACCTCTACGAAACAGAGGCTAGAAATATAGCTCTCCTCGATAGTGCTAAGGTTGTAGGGGGTATTTTCAATTTCAATAATCTCGAAGTAAGCCGAGGTATTTACGAGCTAGTTCTAAACGGCAAAGCAAATAACAAGACACAAATTATTCTTAATCCAGATGAGAGTGATGTTGATATTGATTTTAAATCTAGCAGATTAGCCGGTAACAAAACAGCTCCTAGTTCTAGAGAAAACACAGCATGGTTTAAGTACACAACTCTTGCGAACAGGAATAGAAATGAAATCAAGAATCTAAGGAAGGGTATTAAAGACAGCCCTTACCGTTCAAGAATAGAAGAGCAAATAAAGGGGAAAGAACTCGAACTCGTTCAATCTCAACACGAGATGATGGACACTTACGCTGGAACATATTTTGCCAAGCTCATCTCTTGGGAGAATCCTATGTACCCTAACTCACAAGGTAAATACTTTGAAGATCTAGATCCTCTCGACAATAGCCTTATCCATACTATGGCTATTAGTAATCGTATTCAGGGTATGATGGTTAAATATAGCAAGGGTGAGGATAGCGGATTCTTCGCTTGCATAGATCTGATCAAAGCACACTTTGAGCCTAACCCTAAAACTCTTGAAAGCGCTCTTTATGCTATGCTTGACGGATTCTACAACACGGGCAAAGAAGATATATGCCAATACATACTCGATAACTACATCTTCGACGAAGACTGTGGAGCAGATTTAAGTGATGTTATTCGCCTACGTGCTCAGGGAATTATCAACCTCCAAGTCGGTAAAACTCCACCTAATTTTAATATCGAAGAGTACAATGGTGGTAAAGTAAACTTAATGGAAACAGCTGCTAAGAATCAGTACACACTTGTAATGTTTTGGGCTTCATGGTGCCACAAATGTGAACAAGAAATCCCGGTTCTTATACCCCTTTATTCAAAATATGCTGGAAAAGGATTCGAGGCTATCGGAGTTTCTATCGATCAAGCAAGAAAGAGCTGGACAGATGTTATTGAAACAAGAGGAATGCAATATTTGAACGTAAGCCAACTTCAAGGATGGGACAGTCCAATTGTAAAGGATTACAAGATTACAGCAACACCCACTTATTTCTTACTTAACAGCAAAGGTGAGATTGTACTCAAGCCAAAGCGTATATACGAAGTGGATGCTTATATAGCTCGTAACATCAAGTAACTATTGTGTTAAAGTAACGACTCTTGATACTCCTCATGTACCTTGAGGATGATTCCATCGCTGAGCCCCACTTTAGGGACTATTATCTCTTTAGCTCCTGCTAATGTCATGATGCGTAGATATATTTCTGCTGCAGGTATAATCACATCAGCTCTATCTGGCTTTAGGCTGTATTTCTCAACCATTTCTTTAAATGGTTGAGCTTTTAAAGCTGCTGTTATTTTCTCGATTTTAGAAATTAATATTGGTTGATTTTTAGGGTTAAGTATAATGCGTTGTAGCCTATTAATATTACCCCCCGTTCCAATCGCTATTATCGACTCACCGTTTTCAGTCTCGTACTTTAAGAATTCCTCTACAGCATCCCATTCTCCATCTCTAACGATTCCTTTAATAACTCTTAGAGTACCTATCTGGAATGATTTGGCCCTCAATCTTTTGCCATTTCTTATTAAAGTCAATTCAAGAGAACCACCGCCAACATCAATATATAAATAGTCAGATTTTGATTTGAAAGAAGCAACACTGAAATTTCTAAATATTAAATCAGCCTCTTGCTGTCCATTGATCAGTTCGATTCTGATATTGGCCTCCCTCTTGATCATGTCAATGATATAATCAACATTACCAGCCTCCCTCATCGCACTGGTAGCACAAACCTTAAACCACTCAATTTCATGAACGTCCATTAAATACCAAAAAGCCCTCATTATCTTAACCAAATTCCTAGCTTTCTTATCTGAAATATTGCCAGTCTCAAAGACATCCTCCCCTAACCTTAAAGGAACTCTAGTAAAGCTTACCTTACTAACTCTCAAATGATCATTCTTAACCACAATCTCTTTTATTAAGAGTCTTACGGCATTGGTCCCAATATCTATAGCAGCAAACTTCATTATGAATATTCAGCAAAGAATTAATTCATCGAAGATAAGGAGTAGTTATCTTTGCGACATAATTTAAATATCATCATTATTATGGCAGTATTAGTAGGCCAACCGGCACCCAAATTCACTGCAGCGGCAGTACTC
>JABISU010000225.1 GCA_018700255.1 Flavobacteriales bacterium
TAAATTAGTGTAATCGGAGTTAAGGTTTGGCCTAAAAATCAAATGACAAAAAAAGAAGCCATAAAGAACATCGCTAATCTCTCCGCCTTGGTGGTGGGTGATGTGATGCTCGACTCGTACTTATTCGGGACCGTAGAGCGACTGTCTCCCGAAGCTCCTGTGCCGGTAGTCTTGATGTCAGGCCGAGACGAAAGAGCTGGCGGAGCAGGTAACGTAGCTCGGAACGTGCAAGCTCTAGGTGCCAAAATTCACATTGCAACCGTCATAGGAAATGACTCAGCCGGAGAGAGACTACAGGATCTTTTTCGAGCAAGCTCGATGGGAGATTCTGCCTTTCTTTATGAGGAAGGGCGTATTACAACAATTAAAACTCGAATTATTCGAGATAACGAACATATGCTCAGGGTTGATGAAGAAACTGACAAAGCGATAAGCAATCAAACAGCTAAAAAACTCATCGAAGCTTGTCTTAAAATCATGAACAACTCAAAGATTGACGTTGTTATTTTCGAGGACTACGACAAAGGCGTACTCACCCCCGAAATTATTAAGGCCCTTACTGATGAAGCAAAAAAGCGGGGTATTCCCGTAACTGTAGACCCTAAATTAAGAGGATTTTTCAATTACCCGGGCGTCGATCTTTTCAAACCCAACATTCAAGAATTACGTGAAGGTCTTCAACGTGACATTGATCTTCCTATGGGACTTCCAGATGCATTAAATGAATTACACAACAAGCTCTCACCTAAGATTTCTATAACAACATTGGGATCTCATGGCATGTGGATTCATTGTCCTGAAGGTGAAAATACCGAGGAAACTAGCCACCAACACATCAAATCACGACCCAGCAACGTCATAGACGTTAGTGGAGCTGGTGACACAGTGATCGCAACAGCATCTCTGATGCTCGCTGCTGGCGCTACACCTTTACAAATAGCAGAGGTCGCAAATATTGCTGCCGGTCAGGTCTGTGAACACAGTGGGGTAGTAACCGTTGATTTAGAACAACTCATCGCTGAGGTATGACATTTAACGAATTCCGCGAAATTGGAAATGTTTACCTCTATAAATCGAAGGCAAAAAACCTTCGTGTATTAAAGATACTTAACCTATTTGTTTCTTTTACAGCCCTTATCACGCTAACAATTTATTACGGTTTCCCTCACACTGTTCATGGTGATGTAAATATGATGAATGTGATGAGATACAGCTTCGGGTTTTACGTATCTCATTACCTCATAAAATTTATTTACGATTTTCATCCTTGGGAATACGTCAAAAAAACTTGGTTTGAAGGGTTCGTAATGTTCATTTTAATCATCGAAGGGGCAAGCCACATTATAACAGGCGAATTGCTTTTTGTCCCGCTACTGGAGAAACTCTCTATCTCGTCTGGAGAAGATATCAGTTTAATCTTTATCCAGGGTTACTTCTTCATCGTTATCATCGCCGAGCTTACTCGCAAAGGGAGCGTTATCCCAAAAATAAAGATGCATCCCGCCGTTATTTTTATTCTCAGTTTTTTAGGGATTATCACAGTCGGCACAATCCTTCTCATGATGCCCGAGATGACCTCCAGCGGCAATGGGATGAATGCATTAGACGCCTTCTTTACCTCCACTTCCGCTTCTTGTGTAACAGGATTGATGGTTGAAGACGCCATGCATTTCTTCACTTTTAAAGGCCAAATTGTCATTCTCGCCCTCATCCAGCTCGGAGGCCTGAATGTAATCGCATTCGCATCCGTTCTCGCCCTCGCAGCCCGCTTCGGTGTATCTGTAAGCCAACACGATGTCATCGAAGATTTCGTATATCAAGACAACTTCCTAAGCGGGAAAGGCACCCTTGGAAGGGTTGTCATTTGGTGTCTGGTAATTGAGGCTCTTGGTGCGATTGCACTCGGTGTTGTTTGGTCTTCCGAAATACCTTTTTCTGGGTTAGGCGACAGGGTCTTTTCCTCTATTTTTCACAGTGTATCCGCATTTAACAATGCCGGAATCTCCTTGTTTACTGACGGATTCACTCATCCATGGGTCTCCACAAATTGGCTGGCTCACTGGGTGATAACGGCACTTGTTTTCGTAGGCACTTTAGGTACGGTAGCTCTATTCGACATATTTGATCCCGCTCGTCTTCGCAGCAGACTCATCTACCCTTGGAAGACAATAGGGTTCGCTACGAAAATCGCTCTCTATTTCTCACTTATATTGGTTGTGTTCGGATCTGTTGCCTTCGCCATTCTTGAATGGAATGGTGTACTCTCTGGCATGTCTGGTTTCGGAAAATTCACGACGTCAGTATTCCAAAGCGTTACCAGAACTTCCGGATTTAACTCAGTAAACATAAGCTCTGTGGGCCTCCCCATGATTTTTATCTTCATAGCCCTGATGTTTATTGGTGGCTCGTCTTCATCAACGGGAGGTGGGATTAAAACATCTACGTTCTCGGTTATATTAAGTGACGTTTGGCGTACTGTGAGAGGATTCGACCATGTCCAACTCTTCAAGCGAACAATTAACCCCACTCTAAGATCCCGAGCTTACAGCGTTCTTATGTTCTTTATCCTAGGAAATATGATCTTTCTGTTTTTACTCACTATAACAGAAGCCTCATTACTGGCTAAGGGTGAGTACAGTTTTATAGACCTCGCCTTCGAACAAATAAGCGCCATGGGCACAGTGGGATTAAGTACAGGCCTTACACCACTTCTTACACCAGCAGGGAAGCTTATCATTTTAATTTCTATGTTCATCGGACGAGTAGGCACACTTACTGTAGCGTTCGCTATTGGCGGCAACCTAATAGAAACACACTTCAAATATCCTGAAGGCCACACAATGATTGGATAAATAACAAAGTCAAATAGACAATGGGCACAAAAATTACACCATATACAGCAGTTTCCGAAGAAACTAAAAAGAAACAAGTCGAGCGTATGTTCGACAGTATAGCTCCCAAATACGATTTCCTGAATCATTTCTTCTCAATGGGAATTGATGTGCTATGGCGTAAAAAATGCATAAGGATACTGAAACGCGAAACGCGCACACCTAGAACAATTCTAGATATGGCAACCGGAACAGGAGATTTCGCGATAGAAGCAGTGCGCATGGGACTACCATCTCATATGACAGCTATGGATCTCTCACAGGGGATGTTAGATGTTGGTATAAAAAAGGTGGCTGCAAAAGGTCTCAATGACCGCATCACTTTAATCCAAGGCGACTCTGAAAATCTTCCATTTCAGGACGAATCATTCGATGCATACACAGTGGCCTTCGGTGTTAGAAACTTCGAAAATTTAGACCGTGGGCTTTCTGAAATGTATCGAGTCTTGACACCCGGCTCTCTTGCAGTAATACTTGAATTCAGCAAGCCTAAATCATTTCCTGTCAAGCAATTATTCGGATTATATTTTACGCACATCATGCCCGTATTAGGTCGATTGGTTTCTCGAGATCCAGCCGCATACACCTACCTTCCTGAAAGTGTAAAGGCCTTCCCAGAAGGCGCAGAATTCTTAGAACGTCTCAAAACGGCTCGCTTTATTGACCTACGTGCCATCCCACTTACAGGAGGAATAGCAAGCATTTATCTTGGCCGTAAACCTGGTGGTGAAAAATGATAATTCGTGTTTCGCCAAGCACGCTTTCAGGTGAAGTCACTGCTCCGCCTTCGAAAAGCCTTAGCGCACGCTTTATCGCTGCTGCCCTTTTGGCAGACTCCCCGACAATGCTTCATGGAATCAGTGATTGTGACGACACGAACGTCGCTTTAAGCATTGCCGCCGCTCTTGGAGCAGAAATAGAACTTGGCAGCGACTCCGTTAGGATCACACCCTGCTTATCCAGCATCCCTCGCCCACGAAGTGGAAAATTACATGCTGGCGAATCTGGCCTTGCAGCACGCTTGTTTGCCCCCATTGCCGCTCTTTCACTTGACACACTTACCTTAACTGGTGAAGGCTCATTGATGAATCGCCCATTTGAAATGGTCACTAACGGCCTCGCTGCTCTTGGCGTAAAAACGACTGGCGGCAACACATTGCCCATTACAATTGAAGGCCCATTGGTTGGTGGTGAAATCGAAATTGACGGTAGCATAAGCTCCCAATTTCTAACCGGCCTTTTGCTTGCTCTGCCTTATGCTGAGCAGGATTCAAAGGTCTTGGTGCATAACTTAACCTCCCGGCCCTACATTGAAATGACCCTTGAAGTGATGCGGGCGTTCGACCTTGATTTCACTCATGAAACGCTCGATTCCTGCGACACCTTCCTCATCCCTGCAGGCCAAACCTCTCGATCTCTCCCTCTATCAACAGACGGAGATTGGAGCGCCGCCTCAACTTTCCTCGTTCTTGGTGGACTATGTGCTCGCCCCGATTTAGAAATAAAGGGCATACGTGGAATATTTACGCAAGCTGACTCGGCCATCAAAGGAGCTATGCTCTTCGCCGGTTATCATATACTTGGAACAGATGACGGCCTAAACTTGAAGAAAAAGAGACCTCGCGCAATTAACCTAGACTTGTCGAATTCGCCAGACCTCTTCCCTGTTCTATGCGCTCTAGCAGCCTTTAGCAACAAACCATCTCGTTTAAGCGGCGCCAACAGACTTTCATCAAAAGAATCAGACAGAGCCTCAGTACTCATCTCTGAGTTCGCTAAAGCCGGTGTAAGAATAGAAAGAGAGGATGATACATTGGTTATTCACCCTTGTAAAAAAACGACAGCTTGCCGTATTGACCCTCATGGCGATCACCGCATCGTTATGGCTGCGGCTATCTTAGGCTGTGCTGGCGCGGCAGATATCGAGATATTAGATGCTGATTGCGTGTCTAAAAGCTATCCTTCGTTCTTTGACGATCTAGATAGTATCGGTGGTTGTGTGAGTGAGGTTAGATAGCGTTACAGATGAATTACAACCTCCTTTCAACACAAGTGTAGCAGCAACAGCAGTAATCGCTGGAGCAAGGATTGGAGCAAGTGTAAAGTTCAAAATGGGAATAGCCATTAAAACCGAGAATACAATACCTAATCCTACTGCAAGACGGCGAGATTTAAAAGCCATACGAATAGAATCAACAGCTCCGGCCCCTTCTCGCTCCCAAACATAATCCATAGAAGCAGCACCGTAAAAGAAGGCCCCCATAACAAAAGCAATTAACAACTCAAGTGGAGCAATCACTGGAAGTAAAATAGGAAACATAAAACCAACAACGAGAGCCACAATCAAAAGCAAAATCGCAAGACAAAGCTCAATAAGTAAATAAAGCAAGGCCGTGCGTATTCCTCGAAACACCTCTCGCAAAAAATTACCCAAAGAAAATGGACGAACAACACCCGTAATCTTCTGCTCTGTAAGTTCAGACAGCATAGCCATTACGGGGCCCAGAAAAATAAGGACCAAGTATTTTAGGAGTTTGACTTTTAACCAAAAAAGCCCAATCCACACAACTATACTCAATATATAAGAACCTATTGCTCTGATTATTTCCTCAATACAATCCATTGCGATCATACCTTCACCGCATACAGCTAAAGAATGTTCTCCAAACGTTGTTGTATACAGAGTGTCTGCACCATCAACTGCCATATCTATTAAAGTAAAAGCTCCAAAACTTAAGGCTATAGTCAGAAAAAATGCTGGAAGAAACCAAATTAAAAGACCGTTCGAAGCCATAAAAGGCAAGGCCCTAAAAATTGCTGAAACACCATCACTAATTTTCATAGTTGCAATGTGGGAAAAACATTTTAAAATTCATAAAAAACCGCCTATGAATCCTCAACTTTACCATTATGAGAATTCACCTAA
>JABISU010000228.1 GCA_018700255.1 Flavobacteriales bacterium
GAGATAGACTAGATGGCCACATGGTACAAGGGCATGTGGATACAACAGGAACGCTTGTGAGTAGCGAGTCACGTGATGGGTCTTATCTATTAAAATTCGAGCACCCTTATTCAGATGATAACCCACAAGATATTACAATTTCTAAGGGGTCAATTACCATAAATGGAATTTCTCTTACTGTGGTAGATAGCGCGGTAGGTTCGTTTTCGGTGGCGTTGATTCCATATACTTGGTCAGAAACCAATATGCATCTGTTAACCGAGGGTGATAAGGTAAATTTAGAGTTTGATATTTTCGGAAAGTATATCTCGAAAATGATGGCTGTGAGACTTTAGTTGCGACTCCGTAATTTAAAGTTCTTACCCAAGTATACTCTTCGGACTTGCTCGTCTGCAGCTAAAAACTCAGTTGATCCTTCCTTCAATATTTTCCCTTCAAATAGCAGATAGGCTCTATCCGTAATGTGTAGCGTTTCTTGAACATTGTGGTCGGTAATAAGTATACCTATTTGCTTCTCTCGGAGTTGTTGAACGATTCGTTGAATATCTTCTACTGCGATAGGGTCAACTCCGGCAAAAGGCTCATCAAGTAGAATAAAAGTGGGGTTGCATGCTAGGGATCTCGCAATTTCAGTTCGACGTCTTTCACCTCCAGAGAGCACCTTTCCCATGCTTTTTCTCACCTTTTCAAGACCAAACTCTTCAATTAATTCCTCTAACCTACTAGATTGCTCAGTCTTACTTAGAGGTTGTAACTCCAAGATGGCAGCAATATTATCTTCAACAGAGAGATCCCTAAACACTGAAGCTTCTTGTGGTAAATATCCAATCCCCTTCTTTGCTCTTTCGTGCATAGCTTGGTTAGTAATCTCCTCAGATCCGATAAACACCTTTCCATTGTCCGGCTTGACAAGACCGACTACCGCGTAGAAACTTGTTGTCTTGCCGGCACCGTTGGGGCCTAAAATTCCAACAACTTCTCCTGGCTCAACGAAGAAGCTTACATCGTCGACAACCTTTCTGCCACCATAACTTTTCTCAAGGCCTTCAGCACGTAGGACATTTTCCATTTTATAAAAGTATTAAAGTTCTACGGTCACACCAACACGAATTCCATGGTTCTGTCTCATTCCTTCCGAGGATTCAGTCAATCTAAAGTGATAATCGACTCGAATAAATTGAAAGATGTTTTCAATTCCGACAACGGCTTCAGCATAATATCCATTCAAGCCAGTTGTTCCTTCCGGTAGCGCTATTAGAGTTTCGTGTCGTGTATCCCATGACCCTAAAACACCTTTCACCCCAACAACTTCACGCATTCCAGCCCTTCTAATTAGAGGTATGTGATTTAAGATAGCACCCTCGCCATGCCACTCTATACTTGCTCGAGTCCATTTGTCAGTTACGAACTCAAAGTATCTCAATAAATTAAACGAAGGCTGGATAGATAAAAGCGTTTCATTTGCGGGTTGTAGTTCCATTAGAGCAAAGGGAGCTGTCCCGGAATAAACACCAGAATTTGTATTCCACCGAATTCTACCAAATGGCCCAAACCTTAGTTTACCCTCCAATTCTATAGTATATCTCCCATACCTATACTGACTCCCCGCTATATCTCTCCAAGCCTGCGTAGTTGTAAAAGTGACAATAGGAAATTTCGAGCCGAGAGAAACTCGATCAAATGCCCCAGATACAAATTTCTCTCCATGCGCATATTTCACTTGTAAAGTGCTTTCAGCGGTAATTAAAGTCGAGTTCCCTGTTGCATCCACTGGAATAAACTCAAGCTCACCTACAGCCTCAACTTTTCGGTGCCTTAACTCAATAAATGTTGACCAACCTGAGCCGAATTCGGCCAAATAGCTTGCCTCAGATTTTATTACCTCAGTGAGATTGTTCTGCCCCCCTTCGATGGACAAAGCCGAATTAAAGATATTTCCCTGCTCGAAATACCCCAACATTCCGAACTGCTCAAGATCTTTAGAATACGAAGCAAACCATTTAATACGAGGAATTTTGCGTTGTATCCAGATGAATAGAGCTTTATACTTAAACTTCTTATCCTCAGTACCATATGCAACATAAAATTTGGGCATAAAAGTCCTACTAAATTTATTTGAAGTAGAAGCCCCCAACCGAATGCGATGCCCCTCAACTAAATTCTTTGAATAGGTATAGTACCATGGCCCCAATTCAATTTTTCCGAGCATTAAATTTCCACTTCCGAGTCCAAACAAAAAGCCCTTTATGAATTTATATTGCCTCATAGACTGAACACTGTCAGCCATTAAGTAAATGTTTGACTCCTTCTCTAATAAGGGTTCCGGTCTCTTCGATGCCCATGCTTGTTCAAGAACTTCATTACTTCCCTTTGCAAACGACAAGTCCCTTCTTGATGTCCAAACTGAATCTGGCCACTCCTGTGCAAATTCAAAATCGGTGTTCACAACTGTACTCCTACCATATAACCCCATACTGGACCCTGTGAAAGAGATGTCCATTACCTCCTCTCGTTTTAAAAGAACCCAATTACCATCGATCTGAGCATATTCCTGCTTCCATCTTAAAGCTCGTATCAAGTTTAAATTAGCTCCTTCACTAATCTTGGCCTCAACCTTACTAAGCGCTAAAGTTAACGTATCTATCCAAAGCTCCCCTTCAAAAGTCAGTTCTCCTCTTCTTCTAGGAACAAATGCAAGATGGAATGCAGGGCGTCCAGAAATATTTAATGTATCTAAAATATAGTATCGGTAATGAAGGTTTCCTCTATCGTGCAAAGGACTGGTAAATGCCTTGTCAACTAGAAGAAGTTGGTTCTCGTATAGATTAATATTAAGAAATTCAGCAGTTACACTTGATGAATTTTCCCCATCAGAAAACCAAGTAGCACGAGCTGCTTCAACCCTTTGTTCTTTCCTTCTTGGTTTTTTTTGTGTCCTTTTAGTTCCTATAGATTCTGAAAAGAAAGTAGGTAATGCAATCCTTGCATCTGAAGAGTCTAACCCATCCCATATCCAACCAAAAGCTCCCCAAATTTTTCTACTTGGAATTTTCTCAGGAATATCATTCAAATCAATCTGTAGCCTTTCATGATATTTATAACTAACCCCAGGTAGTTTTGCTGGGTCATTAATGGATTTGGCCTCTGCCACCCTTTGCATAAGAGGTTTTGCAGGATTTTTCTGTTTCTTGTCTGGCCTGACTTCAGCAATGGCTAATTCTATGCGTTTTGATTCAAGAGCTATATCTAATTTCTGTCTAACTTGTTTTTGTACTGGTATACTTTGTGATGTGTACCCCATAAATGAGATATGAACCCTAGATACTTTACGTTCACTTACAAGTTGATATTCGCCTAAGCCATTTGTCATTGTACCAATTGAAGTACCCGAAAAACTAACATTGACATACGGAAGCGCCTTTCCGGTTTCGCCATCGAACACCCTGCCTGAAACTACTGTTTTTTGGGCTGTAAAGCCTAAGCTAAAAAAATATAATGCGGTAAGTAGTAAAACGTCTTTAAGGTTCATTTATTATGGCTATGCACTCATTTGACTCTCTCTACGCTTCTCTTCCCTTCTAGCGATTACAATGCCTAACTCGTATAATGCGAGTACAGGTAATGAAACCATAATCTGACTTGTAATGTCTGGAGGAGTTATTATCGCGGATAAAACAAGAATTCCCACAAGTGCGTGCTTCCGGTATTTCTTAAGTCCCTTAGGTGTAACCACGCCTGCCCTGGCTAAGAAGAAAATTAGCACTGGAAGCTGAAAAATTAGCCCCGCCGCAAACGAAATGGTAGAAACAGTTTTTACATAAGACATAACCCCAATTCTCGCAGCGACATCTCCGAGCTCATAGTGACCTAGGAATTGAAGTGAAAGCGGGACGATGCCCCAATATCCGAAGGCAACCCCTAAGAAAAATAAAGTAGATGAAGCTGCACCAGCACCTTGAGCTGACTTCTTTTCAGCCTTCTTCAAGGCGGGTTTAATAAACGCCCACAACTGAAGTGTTATAATAGGGAATGCGATAATGATTCCTCCCACCAAAGAGACGACTATATGGGCGGTGAAGTTCCCCATCATGGAGGTGTTAATCAGTTCATACGTGATTTCTTTCACACATAACTTATCTCCAACACCGATTAATTCGGAAATTTTACACCAAATTCGAAAGCTAATAAACTCCTCATTTCTAGGCCCGAATAAAACAGTATTAAATAACCAATCCTTTTGAATAAACAAAATGGTAGCGCCTGCAAAAATAGAGATAACAGAATAAAACAACCTCTTTCTAATCTCCTCGAGGTGGTCAAAAAAACTCATTTCTTTTTCGTCCGGCATCTCCTGATCTAATGGACTCATTGTTGGGCTTTATTTATTGCTAGTAACACCCTCTTTAACGAGGTCATGCAAATGTACTAACCCTAGATACTCATTATCTTCAGTTGTTACAATTACTTGTGAAATCCCTAAGTCTTGCATCGCTGAAGCAGCATTAGCTGCAAGTTCCTTATGAGACTTAATAAGTGGATTCTTACTCATAATCTCTGACGCTTTAGCGCTGCTTTCTTTTTCGAGTGCACGCCTTAGGTCTCCGTCTGTGATTATTCCTACTATTTTTTCATTTTGAATAACAACAGTTGCACCATATCGTCCTTCAGTCATGGACATAAGCACTTCTTGAAGTGGCGATTCTAGATTTACCTGAGGAGTTCGATCTTTGTCAAAGAGGTCTTCCAATGTGACGGTGAGTTTCTTTCCCAAAGCACCTCCAGGGTGAAATTTAGCGAAATCTTCAGCTTTGAATCCACGAATTTCCATAAGACACATTGCAATAGCATCACCAAGTGCCATTTGGACCGCGGTACTTGTTGTAGGAGCTAAGTCATAAGGGCAAGCTTCGGCATCTATTCCAGCAATAAGAACGTGGTCAGATTGTTTCGCAAGTGGCGAGTCAGAAGCTCCAGTAACTCCAATAATTGGATGCCCATGCTGTTTCAAAAGAGGCACAAGAGCCATTACTTCTGGACTTCTCCCACTCTTTGATAGGCATAAAACGACGTCACCCAATTGAATTACCCCTAAATCTCCGTGAACGGCATCCCCTGCATGAACGAACAAAGCAGGAGATCCGGTGGAATTTAGAGTTGCTACTATCTTTCTACCGACATCCGCGCTTTTACCCACTCCAGTTAAAACCACACGCCCCTTAGTTTTAATAATCAACTTGATTACATCTACAAAGCTGTCATCTAATAGTGTTGCAAGTCGATGTATAGCATCTCCTTCCATACGAAGCGTATTAAGCGCTCTGTTTAAAATAGTGTCGTCAGATCTGGACATAAATCAATATTATTAAGCCTTGAAAATAAATTTGTGGTTTTAAATAAACTCCTTATCTTTATTGAGCAAATTTAGACATTGATGAGCCTGATTGATGATTCGCCGAAAGAGGCGTTACAAAAATATTTTGGATTTAAAGAATTCAAAGGAGAACAAGAGATTGCTATCCGAAGTGTTCTTGAAGGCAAGAACACTTTCGTAATCATGCCTACAGGCGGCGGGAAGTCTATGTGCTATCAGCTTCCTGCCTTAATGTTAGATGGAGTGGCTCTTGTTGTATCACCTCTAATTGCTCTAATGAAAAATCAGGTTGATGCTTTACGGGGGAATCACGAAGACCCTTCAATAACGCATTATCTAAATTCTTCTTTAAATAAAGCGGAGGCTGAAAATGTTAAGTTAGACGTTTCCTCTGGAAGGACGAAAATCCTATATGTAGCCCCTGAAACTCTAACTAAAGATACAAACATTGAATTTCTGAAATCAGTTAAAATTAGTTTTGTAGCAGTAGATGAAGCTCATTGTATTTCTGAGTGGGGACATGATTTCCGCCCAGAGTACAGAAGAATACGTCCCATTATTAAGCAAATAGCTGATGTTCCTATTATCGCTTTGACGGCAACAGCGACACCTAAAGTTCAGCAAGATATTCAGAAGAACCTTCAGATGGTTGATGCGACTCTAATCAAGTCGTCTTTCAATAGAGAGAATCTTTACTATGAAGTGAAGCCTAAAAAAGATGCTTTGAAACAAATAGTTCAGCATTGTATTAGTAATAAAGGGAGGAGTGGAATTATTTACTGTTTAAGTAGAAAGAAAGTTGATCAAATTGCAGAAACATTATCTGTGAATGGTGTTAAAGTGTTGCCTTATCACGCTGGAAAAGACACTAAGACTAGAAGCAGAATCCAAGATGCTTTCTTAATGCAAGATGTAGATGTAATCGTAGCTACAATTGCTTTTGGGATGGGTATAGATAAACCAGATGTTAGGTATGTAATACATTATGATATACCTAAAAGTTTGGAGAGTTATTATCAAGAAACAGGACGTGCTGGAAGAGATGGAGGTGACGGCCACTGCATCGCCTTTTATAGTCATAAAGACATAGAAAAACTCGAGAAATTTCTTCAAGGTAAACCCCTTGCTGAACAAGAAATAGGGTCGCAGCTTCTACAGGAGGTTATGTCATATGCGGAGACTTCAATATCAAGGAGAAAGTTCCTTCTTCATTATTTCGGAGAAGAATTCGATGAGATAAATGGTCCAGGAGCTAAGAACTGTGACAACACCAGATATCCTAAGCCGCAATATGAAGGTAAGGATGAAATCCTAATGATTTTAGGAGCTGTTAAGGAACATAAGGAGGATCATAAAATGCAGTTTATATCTGCAGTTTTAATTGGTGAAAGCAATAGAGAGGTAGATGACTATAACGGTCAGAACAGTTCTTTTTGGAAAAAGGGAAAGGGAAAGCCAGACAGATATTGGAATGGTGTAATACGTCAGGCTTTGGTTTTAGGA
>JABISU010000067.1 GCA_018700255.1 Flavobacteriales bacterium
AGCAGCTTGTCAAAAGCATGCAGAATCATTCGGTTATGGTGTGGTTCGTGAATTAGTAGGTCATGGATTGGGGCGAGAGCTTCATGAAGCACCAGAAGTTCCTAATTATGGTCGCCGTGGAAACGGCCCACGTTTAGTAGATGGCATGGTGCTAGCTATTGAACCAATGATTAACCTTGGAAAATGCGATGTTCGTACTGATAAGGATGGTTGGACAATTGTGACTAGTGATAATTTGGTTTCTGCTCATTTCGAACACGATATAGTTGTTAGGAAAGGGAAAGCCGAAATTCTCTCAAGTTTTGTAGAAATAGAAAGAGTTATTAATAAAACGAAATAGATCGAAAATAAATAAGCGAATGGCGAAACAAGCATCTATCACACAAGATGGAACCATCCTAGAGGCATTGTCTAATGCAATGTTTAGAGTGGAATTAGAAAATGGGCATGTGATTACTGCTCATATCTCTGGTAAAATGAGGATGTATTACATCAAGATTTTACCTAGTGACCGTGTGAAAGTTGAGATGTCTCCATATGACTTGTCTAAAGGACGAATCACTTTTCGATATAAGAAATAAAAAATCAGCCCAATGAAAACACGCGCATCCATAAAGAAGCGAACGGCAGATTGTAAAATCGTTCGCCGTAAAGGACGACTATTCGTTATTAACAAGAAGAATCCTAAAATGAAGCAACGTCAGGGTTAATCCTGATTTTGCAAAATTCAATATACTCATGGCACGTATAGCTGGTGTAGATATTCCTCGCAACAAGCGCGGAGCAATTTCCTTAACGTACATCTACGGCGTAGGTCGTAGTCGTGCGCTTAAAATTCTAATTGAGGCTGGTGTAGACTCGAATAAAAATGTAGATGATTGGAGTGACGAAGAAGTCGGTTCAATTCGTAACATTATTGGTTCAAGTTTCAAAGTCGAAGGAGAATTAAGATCTGAAACACAATCAGATATTAAACGTTTGATGGATATCGGTTGTTACCGAGGCATTCGTCATCGTAACGGTTTACCTTTGCGCGGTCAAAGAACAAAAAATAATTCTAGAACTCGTAAAGGGCGAAGGAAGACTGTAGCGAATAAGAAAGAATCATAAAGAGTTAACTCTATTAATTTTGTCCGCAAGGACTGATCACCTCCAATATAATTAATTATGGCAAAAAGCGCCAATAAGAAGAAAAATGTAAAAGTTGACTCCGTAGGAGAAGCTCATATACATTCTTCGTTTAATAACATCATCATCTCCTTGACTAATACTACAGGCCAGGTGATTTCCTGGTCAAGTGCCGGGAAAATGGGTTTTCGTGGATCTAAAAAGAACACACCATATGCTGCACAATGTGCTGCCGAAGATTGCGGTAAAGAGGCAATGGAATTTGGACTTAAAAAAGTTCGAGTTTTTGTGAAAGGTCCTGGATCAGGTCGCGAAAGCGCTATTCGTACCCTTCATAACATGGGAATTCAAGTTACAGAGATTGTAGATGTAACACCACTACCTCATAATGGTTGTCGCCCTCCAAAGCGTCGCCGAGTTTAATAATTACAAACTAAGAATTTTTAATCATGGCACGTTACCGCGGACCCAAATCAAAAATTGCCCGTCGCTTCAAAGAAGCAATCTTTGGACCAGACAAAGCTTTAGAACGCAAAGCTTATGGACCAGGACAGCACGGGAATACTCGTCGAAGAAAGAAGGAGTCTGAGTACTCTGTTCAATTAATTGAAAAGCAGAAAGCAAAATATACTTATGGAATTTTGGAGAAACAATTCTCAAATCTGTTTAAATCAGCTAGTTCTAAGAAAGGTATTACTGGTGAGTTACTACTTCAAATGTGCGAAAGTCGTTTGGATAATGTTGTTTACCGTCTCGGAATAAGCACCACAAGAAGAGGTGCAAGGCAATTAGTATCACATAGACACATTACTATTAATGGTAGTGTTGTTAATATCCCATCTTGCAATGTTCGCCCTGGTGACGTTGTAGGAGTTAGGGAGAAGAGTAAGTCTCTAGAGATTATTTCAATGTCTTTAGGGTCAAGTACTCAAAATCATGAGTGGCTTAATTGGGATATTCAGGCTATGTCTGGAACCCTAGTTAGCGCCCCAACTCGTGATCAGATCCCTGAAAACATCAAGGAATCTTTAATTGTAGAATTGTACTCTAAGTAATATAGAACAAGAATATTCATGGCTATTCTCGATTTTCAACAACCGGACAAAGTAATTATGTTAGACTCTTCGGAGTATAATGGACGCTTTGAATTCCGCCCACTAGAACCTGGTTTTGGTATAACTGTAGGAAATGCGCTTCGTCGCATTCTACTTTCATCACTAGAAGGTTTTGCGATAACTTCTGTTCGTATCGACGGTGTCGATCATGAATACTCTACTATAAAGGGAGTAATGGAAGATATGACTGAGCTTATACTTAACCTCAAGCAGGTTAGATTTAAGCGTCAGATTGAAGATACTGATTCTGAAACAGTAACCGTTTCAGTCAAAGGTAAAACATCACTAACTGCTGGTGATCTTGGTAAGTTTACATCTGCCTTTCAGGTGATTAATTCTGACCTAGTTCTCTGTCGCATGGAGAAAGGTGTAGAGCTAAAGATGGAATTGACCATTGGTAAAGGACGTGGATACGTTCAAGCTAATGAAAATGTTCGTACTGACGCTCCTATAGGAACTATTTCTGTAGATAGTATCTTCACTCCCATCCGCAACGTTAAGTACAGCATTGAAAACTTTCGTGTTGAACAACGCATTGATTATGAAAAATTAATCATCGAACTTGACTGCGATGGAAGTATAACACCTAAAGATGCATTACAAGAAGCTGCGAAGATTTTAATTCATCACTTCATGCTTTTCTCAGATGAACGTATTTCTTTAGGGACAGATGAGCAACAGGAGACTGAAGAATTTGATGAGTCAAGTCTTCATATGAGACAACTGCTTAAAACTAAGTTATCTGACATGGACCTAAGTGTTCGTGCTCTTAACTGTCTGAAAGCGGCTGATATTGAGACATTAGGCGACTTAGTTGCATTTAATAAAAATGACCTTTTGAAATTCCGTAACTTTGGTAAGAAGTCTTTAACGGAACTTGAAGAATTGGTTGAGATTAAGAACCTTGCGTTTGGTATGGACGTAAGTAAGTATAAACTTGATAAGGAGTAAGCTATGCGACACGGAAAGAAATTCAATCATTTAGGTCGTAAGACTGCGCATCGTAAAGCGATGCTCACGAACATGTCATGTTCTTTAATTGAGCATAAGCGTATTACTACAACTGTAGCAAAGGCTAAAGCTCTTAAGAAATATTTTGAGCCACTTGTTAATCGTTCTAAGGACGATTCAACTCACAATCGTCGTGTTTGTTTTCGCTATTTAGCGAGTAAGGACGCTGTAACGGAATTATTCCG
>JABISU010000230.1 GCA_018700255.1 Flavobacteriales bacterium
AGATAACGCATAAAGGCGTCAAACTTGCTGCGAAGTTCGTCCTCAACCTCTGGAGAATTAAAGAAAGTCAATATTTTGTAATCGAAACGTTCAAATGATGAGAGTATTGCCGCAATTTTCGTGGTGTTTAATTTTAACGTCACAATAAGAGCCCCTGAGTCTTTTTGTGTCATATTAAAGCTCGTTATCTGAGTGCTATTCTCCTCAACCAGTCTAGAAATTTCAGCTAAACTATACTTAGCAGATGTGATTTCTAAAATAACGGTACTCCCTTCTAAACCCCAACCGGCTTCTTTAGTCAGGAAGCTCATGACAGCTCCTCTATCAATGCTCCCCATGTATTTCCCCTGAAATACGACAGGCAGGATATCTACATCGGCACGTGACATTTGGGCTACAACATCATATAGGTGTAGGTTCGGGTCAACGCTAATCTGATAAGTCGCAACCTCAGCTAAAACAGCTGTGTCTTCATGCTCAAGTAAATCTTCCTCTTTAATGAGCCCTTGAAACTGGTCTTCCACAACAATAGGCAGGTGAGCTACCTTGTATTCATCCATCAGGCTGATAGCCCGAGAAACCTTATCAATAGGTAGAAGTAAGGGAAGATCAAAAGTTAATAGTTTCTGGGCTCTCATGAGTTAATTTTGCCTTATGTCTGACAGTTCGAAGGTACAAAACACAAGGCTAAGTGTAAACGTAAATAAAATTGCCACTTTGCGTAATGCGAGAGGTGGATCTATTCCTGATTTACTGCAAGCCGCCACACGTATTCAATCCTTCGGTGTACAAGGAATAACGGTTCATCCAAGACCTGATGAGAGACACATTACTTATCAAGATGTGCGTGATTTACGTCCATTAGTGCACCGTGAATTTAATATCGAGGGATACCCATCTGAGAGCTTTATAAAATTAGTTTTAGAGGTTAAGCCAGAACAAGTGACTCTTGTTCCAGATCCCCCAAATGTAATCACGAGCAATGCGGGTTGGAATGTTCCAGAAAATGAGCAAATGTTAAAGGAGGTTATTGGCCGATTTTCTGATGCGGGGATACGAACAAGCTTATTTATGGACACATCGGAGAAGGGGATATATGCTGCAGCATTGTCAGGCACTAATCAAATTGAACTTTACACAGAGGATTACGCGGTGGAACATAAAGTCACAGGCGAAGATGCCGCAATACCTTATGCTAGGGCAGCAACTCTTGCTCATGGATTAGGCTTAGGCATCAACGCTGGGCATGATTTAGATCTTTCTAACCTTAAAGATTTTGCAAATAATGTTCCCTACTTAGATGAGGTAAGCATAGGTCACGCACTAATTTCTGACGCCCTTTACATGGGGCTTTCTAACACAGTAGCTAAGTATCTCGCATGCTTAAATAAAGTAGCTTAAACTTGACTGCAGTTACTCTTCATAGTAGAATAATCGGTGTTGAAAAAACTAAAGACCTTGTGATTTTACATGGTCTTTTAGGAAGTGCTGACAACTGGCACACGCTTGCTAGGCAGTATGCTTTAGAATTCCGTGTACACCTTATAGATGCTAGGAATCATGGACGTAGTCCACATTCACAGGACCATTCATATGAATTAATGGCTTCCGATCTTCTAAAATATTTAGATGACAATTCAATTGAAAAAGCTTGCCTTTTAGGACATAGTATGGGAGGTAAAACTGTAATGCTTTTTGCAGAAACTCACCCTGACAGAGTTTCCAAATTAATCGTTGCGGATATCTCTCCCAAGGAATACACTCCACAACATGAACCCATTTTCCAAGCGCTTAAATCGACTAACCCTGCTATAGCAAACTCTCGCAAGGAAGTCCTGAGTGTTCTCGAATCTAAACTTGGTGAGGATAAAGTTCTGATTCCATTTTTAATGAAAAACTTAAGGAGAGAGAAATCAGGTGGGTATTCATGGCGATTTAATCTAGAAGTCTTATCTAATACTCTATCAGGGATAACCAAGCGTATTGACCTTTCTGTAAACACCATACCCACGCTACTTATTTATGGTGCTCTTTCAGGATATGTAAGCTCTGAAGATATATCTGAACTTGAAGAACTTTACTTACAAATGGAAAATGTTTGCCTTGAAAACTCAGGCCATTGGTTACATGCCGAAGAGCCCAAGCTGTTTTTGGAATCCACATCTGAGTTTTTAAATTCCTAAAGCTTAATCTCCACTAGTTTCTTTCAACCACTTTCTATATGCCCCAAACAAACGAGAATTAGATACAAAACCTAGGTATTTACCTTTAGAATCGACAACAGGAAGATTCCACGCACCGCTTACTTCGAATTTCAACATCACCGACTCCATCTTTTCGTCGGACTTAATTAGGTTGTCTGGAATGACGAGTAGGTCATTGACTGTAGTGGTCTCGTACTTGTCTCTATCGAACATTATTTGGCGGATATCTTGGAGATCAAGTAAACCTATTAGAATACCCTCTTCGTCTACAACGGGATGTAAGTTTCTTTTGCTTTTAGCTACAACTCTAACTAGAGTGCCTAAAGTGTAATCTGGTCGCACTGGGAGGAAATCTCTCTCAATCTCATCGGATAGGCTCATAAGAGTGAGGACGCTTTTGTCTTTATCGTGGGTAAGTAACTCCCCTCTTTCAGCAAGCTCCCTTGTATAGATGCTGTTTTTTACAAGGTATCTAGACAGTGAATAGCTAAGAGCTGAACTGAGCATTAATGGGACGAATAGTTCGTAGCCACCACTGATTTCAGATGCTAGGAAAATCGCAGTAAGTGGGGCGTGGAGCACTCCGGCCATCATCCCTCCTAACCCAGCTAAAACAGCATTTCCTACAGGAATAGTCTCAGGTCCGAAAACCATATTTACAGACAGAGCAAAGGTGTACCCAAGCAGGGCTCCACAGAATAGAGAGGGGGCGAAAACTCCTGCTACACCACCTGCTCCCACAGTTAACCCTGTTAATATAGGTTTTAGAGCCCATGCAAAAAGTAGAGCTGCTATGATCACAAGGCCTTCCGAATTGTTAAAAGGTATTAACTCACCCGATATAACGTTTGAAGAACCCATAAACATGGAATTTACCACTTCATAACCCTCTCCATAAAGGGAAGGGAAACTCGCTACAGAACAACCCAGAATTAATCCCGCCGTTATTATTCTTGTTAAAGGATTTTTAAACCTAGAAACGGCACGAGAGGAAACTAAATAAAACCTAGTAAAAATAACAGATCCAAGCCCGGCAATAAGACCTAAAGTTATATAAAAAGGCAGTCTTTTCACGGCGAAAGGAGCTAGTTCGGTTACTGCTAGAATATCCTCTCCTTCGATTAAAAAATAAGCTGTAAGTAAAGAGGCTAGAGAGGCGAATATGAGTGGTACAAGGCTTGCTGCTGTAAGATCTATCATTATCACTTCTATAGCAAAAATAAGAGCTGCAATCGGCGCTTTAAACATGGCCGCTAGAGATGCTGTTGCAGCGCAAGCTATGAGAAGTCTACGGCGGCGAAAACTACGTTTTGTACGAGAAGCTATCTCCGAGCCTATAGTCGCTCCAGCTTGCACGGCAGGCGCCTCTAACCCACCTGATCCACCGAAACCCACAGAAAGTATGCTCGTGACTACTGGGGCGAAAAGCCAGGTGCGTTTTAGGGCGCCTCGCCTCGTTGATAGTGCGTGAAGCGTGGCGGGAATGCCACCACCGGGATGGTCACCTCCAAGCACTTTTTTCACAAACCAGGCAGTGAGTAGCAACCCTATTATGGGTCCGAGTCCTATAAGAGGTTTAAAATTTGTAAAGGCTTGTACTGAAAAAATGCCGGAGCGAATCATGCTCACCCCATTTTTTAAAAGAACAGCCACGAGTCCCGCTAAAACTCCTACTAGGCTAGCCCAAACTAAAATTGCTTTATCAGACTTAAGGAATTTCCAGGCTTTGCGAAGCATTATATTCGAATGCTAATTACAAGGACATCATCCACCTGTTCTTCTTTTGCCTTCCAACCGTCAAACTCTTTTGCCAATTCATCTTTATGCTTAGTTATAGGCATTTCAGCAAGTCGAACTAATAGTTCTCTGAAACGGCGGCGCATGTATTTTTTTCCCAAGGGCCCTCCGAATTGATCAACAAATCCGTCCGTGGAAGCGAAGATGGTGTCTCCCTGCTCGAGAGGGTAAACCTGTTGGGTGTAAGACTTAGAATCTGGCTTAAATGAGGCTATAGCAAATTTATCCGCTTTCATTTCATGGAGTTCTCCTTCTCTAACAACATACAAGGGATTGTTTGCCCCTGAATATAGAAGCTCCATTTTTTCCATATCCACAGCTAACATTACAAGATCCATTCCGTCTTGAAGGTTGTCTGGTGAGGTTTCCGAACTAAGAACTTCCAAAGCAGCAGAGTTAAGTCTATCTAGAATTTTACTGGGTTCCGTGAAAACCTTTGTCACATGACTCAATGCGTTATATCCCACCAGGCTCATAAATGCTCCAGGCACTCCATGCCCTGTACAGTCAACCGCTGCCACAAGTCTAACTCTACCCACTGAGCGGAAAAAGTAGAAGTCTCCGGAAACGATATCTCTGGGTCGATAGAAAACGGCAGAGTTATCGAAAACCTCTGACACTTCTTTTTCAGTTGGTAGAATGGATTCCTGAATCCTCAACGCATAGTTAATACTGTCGCGCAGATCACTGTATAGGTCTTCCGCTCGTTTCTTTTGCTTGGACATTTCTGCCGTCCTATCCTTCACTTTTTGCGCTAGTTCTATTTCTGTGGCGGCCAAATCGTCACGCATACTTAAAAGAGCATGGCCTAAAGAATCATCATCACTAAGTGGTTCATACGGGGCGTTGAAATCTCCAGAACCCACTGCTTCAGAAAATTTCCTTGTCTTTTGAAGTCCCTCTGCCAGTCGATTAACGGCTACGGCCATATCTCCAATCTCATCTGGCGTAATGGGGACCTTATTGTCCGGTTGCTGGCCCCTTCCCATAAATAACAAAGCTTGTTTAAGGTGGCGCACCGGCACAAGTATAGATCTTGTAAGAGCAAGTCCCACTATAATTCCAAGGACAATTACCGCAAGTGACACCGACCCAGCGAAGAAACTCAGTTTATCTCCTAAGCTCTCCATTTGAGAAGTGGCAGCGCGAAGTGAAGATGTTTGAGCTGACGAAAGGAAGTTAAGTCTCGTGCGAATACTGTTATCGTAAAGAGGGAGATCTGAGCCTTCCAGAGCGTAGTACTCCGCATCCATCATCGCTATAGGGTTGTCATAGCTTGAAAAATCAGGCAGCATCCTCATAATATCTTTGTAAACTACAAATAGACTTTCAATATCGCTATTAAGGCTATCTAGCTGAGCTTTTGCTTCTCCCCCCCAAGCTTGGCTCATCTCCTTTATTGCGGCAATATTCTCGGGAATCGTTTTTGAGATATCGGTTTTTAAAGAACGCTTCTCAGCATCGTCAGATCGGCTCTGAACAGTAATCCAGTGCTTGATGCTTCCTCGAGCTTCCCCAAGCGATCTATCTAAATTCTCAAGTGCTTCAATACTTGGCACAAGTTCCTTGTCTATCTTCTCGCCAATCACCCTGCTCTCACCTAACAAAGACCTTGTTTGGACAAATAATGTTCCTACGGCGAGGGTGAAAATCCCAAACCCTATTCCCATTCTCCAACCAATAGTAAACCTGAATTTTATGTTCGAGTTTTCCATATTACTCGCTATCTGCTTTCACCACAGCCTCTAAAGCACGCTTGTATTTCTCACTTTCTTCTTCATTACTTAGAGCCTTGTAAATCGTCACAAGCCCCTTCAAAGTCTCTTTCCTCTCCGAGGACATTCGGTGTGCTGCAAGCATAGGGTTTAATGCTTTTTCGAAAAGTTCCACACATGCATCTTGGATTTCCATAAGCTCGAACATCGCAGTTGTGTGATCAATCGATTTCAATCTTGCAACACCTCTATTGTAAAGGTTAATCGCTAAATTATATCTCGAGGTATAATCGTCTCCATCTAGTTCTATAGCTCTATTATAATGATCAATAACTCTTGTAAAGAGCTCCTCCGAATCTGTTGATGTACTTTCCAATAACATCCTGTTAGCTCTGGCTAAATTCTTTTCTATCTCAACCTCCTCACTTCTCCAATCTTCTTTTTTATCAATTACACTACGAATTTTCACGAATTCATTAAAATACTCTAAAATCTCCTCATCCATCCCCCTTGTAAACCCACGCACACCACTAACAACATCATTCATATAGGTCTTTGAAAGATAATCTAGAGCATCATGCGACATCGAGGAAATTTGGGTAGAAGTTGTTTTTGAGTCGATTTCATAGGCTTTGATTAATTGTATAACAGCTTTACCCCTCTCACTTAAGGCCAAACCTGATGTGGAAGATCCTATATACACCTCCCTTTTAAACTTTTCTTTGTGAGAATATCCTGCTACATACCAAGCACGTGCATTGTCTTTCGCCTCATTTAAAAGAGCGGGTTCAATAATTTTTAAAGCTTCATCAAATAACTCCTGCTCTGCTAAATCGATTGCTGTATCCACAATGTTATCAGAATGAAAATTCTGAGAATATGATCGTGTAGATGCAAAAACAAGTAGACTAAGCACCAGTATTATTCCTATATAATTTCTCATCTCGTTATTGCCCATGATAAAATTCTATTACCGACAATCAACCCACGATTTAGGGCATTTTCCATATCGAGTTCATAACGTATCCTGCTGGTTTGTACCACAAAATTTACAACAGCTCCTTCAGGCATGGCAGTATCTGCATCAACTGAAGTAACTACCATAATAGGTTTTTCCGCCGTGTATTCAATCAACTGTAGGAGCTCCTCCCCCTCAGATTCTGTGTACAAAACATGAATGAATTCACTCATTAGAACAGAATCATCAACTTCAACAACTTCGAGCATTTGGCTTCCTATGGATTGTCCAGCGTACTTCTCTACCAGTAAATTATACAGAGCTGTATTGCCCTGAATGCCTATTCTGAAATTGCCGTGTTTTTTATCGTTTGGCCAATCATTACTCCTTGCAAATTGAAATAAAAAGCTTGCTTTCGTAATTGCAATCGTGTTTGCCTCGTCAAGTTTAGGACCTCCCTGATCAGATTGTAACAAAGAGAATGAAAGCGAAATCACTATTGCAAAAAGTAGAAGATAAATATTTCTTATTCCGAGCCTGAGCATCTTACGAAGTTAACTACTCCTTTTGCTCTTAGTTCATTTTACTCGATGGGTTCCTAACTTATAAATGTGTAGGATTAGAAGAGTTAATTAAGTGTGTTTAAGAAGAATATCTAGCCGTATTTATTTCCTTAGGTAGTTCCTTATCTTCAAAAATATACCTAACTAAATGCGCTGCCGTAGCCGGACCAATCAATACTCCCCTAGTCCCAAATCCATTTAGAATGTACGTGTTTTCTTTGATTTTCCCTGCGTAAGGCCTTCTGTCTTTTGAAGCTGGCCTTAAGCCTGTCTCATGATTCGTTATCTCGAAATTATCGAAAACCTCAGATGATATTATAGGCTTAATGCCCGTTAGGAGCTCTTCTCTTCCTTCTTCAGAAGGAATACTATTTGCAACATCCCACTTGTATGTTGCGCCTAATTTATAGGTGTGATCTCCTCTAGGGAGGAGCCATTTAACCCTATTCACACACATATTTTTCGTTTTAATGTTGGACTTTAGAGTGAGTATCTCTCCGTGATCTGATTGAATTTTAAGATTGTGATTTGCGAGGTCTCCCGTGGCTCCCACTCCCCTGCAGTCTATAAAGTTTGATGTTTGAATAGCGTCATCAAATGTGGAGTTATAGGTTTTTTCTCTAAATTTTCCTTTGGATTCAAGGAAAGAACGAAAAGAATCCAGCAAAAGTGGCAAATCGACCCAACCTGCTTCAGGCACTACTCCGAAACCATGTGGAGCAACAATATCGTCTGGAGCCTCATCACTAACTGTCCTTATAAATTGTGAAACCGTATGTTCATCTTTTAATCGCTTTTCCCAAAGCAATCTATACTGTGAATTAGGGAAGACTCTCATAATAGGAGACTTATGAAGAATTTTACCCGGTATCTTTAAGAAAGATTCTATATTTAGATACGTCTCACACATCACGTCCATATGCTCCCTTGCATTCCACACTTCAACTATTCTTTTAAACGACACCGGGTTGAACATTCCTGCTGCAACACGCGAGGCTTGGTTAGAGGTGTTTGAGGAAGACGAATGGGTCGGGGTTCGTGAGGATTTAGATGGATTCTTAGGGGCATCCCAAACCTCATAATTGACTCCCCGCTTCTCAAGCTCCCAGGCCATAAGTGTTCCGGCAAGGCCGGCTCCGATAATAATAAATTTGTCCGAGATTGAAGCGGGCATACTAATCGATAACCTCTAGTTCGCGTGCTACCTTTTCGAAAGCGGCCAGAGCACGGTCAAGATGTTCTTTCGTGTGGGCAGCTGAAAGTTGTACTCTGATTCGAGCTGCACCTTTAGGCACCACTGGGAAGAAAAATCCTATTACGTATATGCCTTCTTCGAGCAGTCGATTCGCCATATTTTGAGAAAGGCGGGCATCGCCAAGCATAACGGGAACGATCGCTGACTCGCCGTCATTGAAAGGGAGCCCTGCATTGCGCAGCCCGTTTTTGAAATACTTGGTGTTTTCCTCGAGGCGGTCGCGGAGCTCAGTACTTTCGTCGAGCATCTTAAAGACTTCGAGAGATGCCCCGACTATTGTCGGTGCAAGAGAATTTGAAAAGAGGTAGGGGCGAGAACGTTGGCGTAGAAGTTCGATAATTTCTTTGCGTCCTGTTGTAAATCCGCCCATCGCGCCGCCGAGAGCTTTTCCGAGAGTGCCAGTTATAATATCCACTCTACCAAGCGCCTCGCGTAGCTCGATTGATCCTCTACCCGTTTTGCCGATAAAACCAGTTGCGTGGCACTCGTCCACCATTACTAAGGCATCGTACTTGTCAGCGAGGTCACATATTTTCCCTATCTCTGCAACATATCCGTCCATTGAAAACACACCGTCAGTAACTATAATTTTAAAGCGAGAATCCGCTTCGGATGCTGCCTGGAGCTGAGTCTCAAGATCAATCATATCGTTGTTAGCGAAGCGAAATCTCTTTGCTTTGCAAAGACGCACTCCGTCAATAATCGAAGCATGGTTGAGGGAATCTGAAATGATTGCGTCTTCCGATGTTAGAAGTGGCTCGAAAACTCCGCCGTTAGCATCAAAAGCGGCGGCGTAAAGTATTGTGTCATCGGTTTGGTGAAAATCTGCAATAGTCTTCTCAAGTTCCTTATGGATATCTTGTGTCCCACAAATAAATCTCACAGAACTCATCCCAAACCCGTGTGTGTCTAACGTCTTTTTCGCCGCCTTAATCACCCTTGGATGGTTACTCAACCCGAGATAATTATTCGCACAAAAATTAAGAACTTCAGTACCGTCAATCAGCTTAATAACCGCATCCTGAGACGTTGCAATAATTCGTTCACTTTTAAAAAGACCAGCCTCCTCAATATTAACAAGCTCCTGCTGGAGGTGTGATTTCATTTTTCCGTACATGATACAAATTTAGCCCACTCCTCCTCTCCTCCCCAATCATATTCATGAGAACTCTTGATTATTTCTTACCCTAACACTAACGGGTAGTTCCTGTCTCCATGACCCATGGGGTTGTCATACTTAACGGAGTAACCTGAAGGAACGTGAGCTGAGATAATTTCTCGCAAATCAAGACCGAAGGGATTGTCAAGGGTTTGTCCATCTGAGATTGTATTGTCTCTAAGATCTGAGAAAGTTCCAATAATGAGTCCTTCTGCCTTTTCGAATACACCGGCGAGTTTAAACGCTAGAAACATTCTGTCTATGTGGTATAGATATTCATCAATGTCCTCAAGAAATAGATATGATTCGCTAACATTTGGGAAATATGGGGTGCCGAGAAGTGAGTAGAGGACACTGAGATTTCCCCCCGTGAATTTCGCCTTGGGGTTAATATCAAATTCTCCTCTGAGGGTCGACCATATTGCCTCTACATCTGCGGGAAATGTTGAGCTTAAAGTGGATGCTACTGGCGCGTGGAGAGAGGAAATTCCGAGGTTCGTCGACCACGAATGTAGTGCGGTAATGTCGGAAAAGCCGATAATCCAAGTGGGATCAGCTATGTAGGCTGAGGAGTCTAGGAGCTGGAGGAGTCGGCCGGAGCCGTAGCCACCACGGAGGGCGAAAACTGCGCGTATAGATTGATCTCGGAAAGCGGAGTTGAGATGGTAAGCGCGATGAGAGTCGGAACCGGCAAATTGGTGGTCTCGTGAGTCAAGTTCTGATGGGATTACCGGGGTAAAACCAGCAGCGAGCACTGCTGAGGCTGCCTCTTGGATGGTAGCAGGTGAGGCAAAGCGAGCGGGAGCTACAAGCATGATTTTATCGCCTGGCTTGAGATATTTAGGTCTGATTGAACTCATGAAAGCGTCTTATGGAAGCGTTTCTGAAAAACTTTGTGTGACATTCTTTGCGGTGAAGTTAATGAGTCTGGGGGGAGTGAGGTATTTTTGGGCTAATGAATAAA
>JABISU010000231.1 GCA_018700255.1 Flavobacteriales bacterium
GCCCAGATTATGCAGGTGCGCACATTTATTATCCAACCAATGCTAGCGAGTCACTAAGCAGTATAGTTTTAGTTCCTGGCTTCATGAATTTTGAATCAACACTTCAAAATTGGGGCCCTTTTTTAGCAGCTCACGGTATTGTAACTATGACTATTGGGGCTAATTACTTAACCGATTCCCCTACACAAAGAAAAGAAGCTCTATTAGATGCCATTATTACTTTGAAAGCAGAGCAAACAAGAATAGGTTCGCCTCTTTACTACTCACTTGACATCAATAATTTTGCAGTAGGAGGTTTCTCTATGGGCGGAGGCGGAGCACAACTAGCAGCAGTAAGTGATCCTACTATTAAGGCTATCATCGCACTGAACCCTTATCTTTCCAACGCTAGCGAAGCTGATCTAAACCACAACAGCCCAGTACTAATAACCTCTGGAGAACTAGATTTAATCGCTAGTCCAAGTCTGCATGCAAACGTACATTATGCTGTAACTCCAGATAGCACTCCAAAGCAACTATATGAAATTCAAAATGCCGGTCACGATCCTCTGATCGGGCCTAATGGTGGAAATGGAGAAGTCGGAATGAAAGTGCTCAGTTGGCTACAAGCATTCTTGACAGACAATCATTGTTACTGTCCACCCATACTCACTGTACCTTCTACAGCATCAGGCTTCACCCATAATATAGTATGTGAAGACCTATTTATTCAGGGATGTACAGACTCAACATCTTGCAACTACAACCCTAGCGCAACAATAGACGACGGAAGTTGTGAATCACAATCCTGTGCATGCCCAGGCGACCTCAATGGAGACTATGCTATTACAGTTGCTGATGTATTGTTAACTCTTTCTGAATTCGGGTGTATGACGAATTGCACCGCCGATATAAATGGAGATGGCTTCGTTAACGTAACTGACATTTTAGAATTGTTATCTATGTTCGGCACTGTATGTTAAATTACTCCTTGCCACTAAACTCAGGGTAATCGTGTGTTAAAAAGCTTAAGTAAGCATTTACTCTATAACTCCACCTCAATGTGCCTATGTTAAATTTATGCCAATCAGCTGGATATTTCTTTGTGAATAGCACCACCCAGAAGGCAAGTATCATAATCACCTGTGATGCTATCGATCTAAAGAATAAACAAATCCCATGAGGAATCAAAACATAGATACCTCCAAAAAGAGCTCTTACTAAAACGGAAGATCTACTAACTTTTTCTTGGTATGTAACCTGTAAATTCACTCCGGGTTGCTCAGCAGACAACCCAAACTCAGGGTATTCATCTCTGAAATTCCACAGTGTAGAGCTAAGTCTAGCATTCCATCTCATTGCATTAACCTGAAAATCGAACCAATCTTTGGGGAATTTACCAGTAAACATGATAGTCCAGAATGTTATTATTTGTAATACAGCAGCTCCTATCATGATAAACCAAAGCAGAAATAAATGTGGTATTACGATATATATCCATCCGAAAAAAGTTCTCAAAAGCAACTGACTACGGCTATAGTTCTCTTGAATTTCAACATTAAATTGTAACATGATTTTTGGTGTTTATTTGCTTAAAGGTAGTTAAGAATGAACTTCATCTTAAAATATATTATAGCATGAGTAATCAATATTATATTCAGAACCTCAAGCACCTGTTCTATCGGTGCAACCACCTTGAAAGATAAATTCAATTTTAAGATATCTCTTTATTGTGTTAATTGATTGGATTCGATTGTTTCAACGTTAAATTTTAATTAGAATGACACAATTTAAAATATTATTACTTGTACCTTAGCTAGATATTGTTATTTATACAATAAGAGAGAGCATGAAACTTAGATTAGTCATATATCTTTTTTTACTTCCCATGTTATTTCATGCCCAATCGTCTAATACTGTTGGAAATGCAACATCGATAGGAGATGATTGTTATTTAGTCACACCATCTCAAGATTGGCAAAACGGAGCGGTATGGTTTTCAGATCCGTTAAACTTGACAGAAGAATTTACGATTGATTTGAATATCAATTTTGGAATTTATGATAGTAATGGAGCAGATGGGATGGTTTTTGTCATGCAAACTGTAGGAACTAATCTATTAGGTGTTGCTGGAGGAGGTCTTGGATATGAAGGAATTATCCCCTCAATAGGTGTGGAAATGGACACTTGGCAAAACACAGATATGGGTGACCCTTTTCAAGATCATATCTCCATCATCTCTGATGGGAATGTAAATCATTCAGCATCTACGAATTTATTTGGACCAGTCCCAGCGAGTTCTTCAAATAGCAATATTGAAGATGGAGAATTTCATAAGTTTCGACTTGACTGGATCCCTGATATGAATACCCTTGAGGTTTACTTTGATTGTGATTTAAGAATTTCTGTTGAAGTGGATATTATTAACGATATTTTTGATGGAGTTACCCAGGTATATTGGGGTTTTACAGGCAGTACAGGAGGTTCTAATAATAATCAGAGTGTTTGTTTGAATGAGTTCACTTTGGGACTCCCTGAAACGGAAACGATTTGCAATGGTGAGTCTATACAATTGGGTGTGAATGGAGGTGAAGGGTCGAGTTATTTATGGATCCCAAGTGAAGGTATCAATGATCCAACGGAACAATATCCAATATTCAATCCTTTGGTAAGTACTTACTATTCAGTTGAATATACTGATTACTGTGGCGAAACTCAATTTCAAAATGTGAATATAGACGTCACAGATTTTTCGATTGATATCCCCTCTGAAATTGACCTTTGCAACAATGAAGAGTTTTTATTTGAACCTGATGTTCCTGAGGGTTCTGTTTTGCTTTGGAATAATGAAATCGAGTCACCTACGTTTACCGCTGACGAAGAAGGCCCAGTAGAAGTTTATGGGGAGTATTTGGGTTGTTCTGATGTTTCGACATCTATGGTAACAGTGACAGATTTTTCGATTGATATTGCCCCTGAAATTAATCTTTGCAATAATGAAGAGTTTTTATTTGAACCTGATGTTCCTGAGGGTTCTGTTTTGCTTTGGAACAATGAAATCGAGTCACATACGTTTACCGTTGACGAAGAAGGCTTTGTAGTAGTTTATGGTGAGTATTTGGGTTGTTCCGATGTTTCTTCATCTATGGTTAATATGACATTTTTTTCGGTTGATATCGCCTCTGAAATTGACCTTTGCAACAATGAAGAGTTTTTATTTGAACCTGATGTTCCTGAGGGTTCTGTTTTGCTTTGGAACAATGAAATCGAGTCACCTACGTTTACCGTTGACGAAGAAGGCTCAGTAGAAGTTTATGGGGAGTATTTGGGTTGTTCCGATGTTTCGTCATCTATGGTTACTGTTAATCCATTGCCAGACCCTTTGTACCCTCCAGAAGATGTTATTGAAACTTGTGAAAATGAGGTGGTTGAGATCAATGCTTATTGTGATGGGTGCGTTTATGATTGGGGAGGCTATGATGAGCCGATATATTATTCAGTTAATGAAGCTGGCGTTCATGCTGTTGAAATAACAAATGAATATGGATGTACATCCTTGTTTAGTTATACCATTCTTGTCACCTCTTCTCCTCAAATCACCTTAGATAGTTTATATCAGTTTTGTAAAGGAACTGCTGGTGTTTTATCAGCAGGATTGAATTCTACAAATATGAATGTTATTTGGAATACGAATGACACAACTCCATTGATTAATGTAACAGAAACCGGCGAGTATTCAGTCTATGCGTCAAACCTATGTGGTTCAGATGAAACATCAACATTCGTTTCTTTTGACGAGTGTTCATGCGACATTTGGGCTCCAACTGCATTTACTCCTGATAATGATGGAGTAAATGATGTATTTGTTCCGATAATTAGATGTGATGCAGTGTCATATCAGTTAAATATTTTTAACCGATGGGGTGAAGTGGTTTTTTATTCTACAAATCAAGGAGAGATATGGACTGGATGTGTTCACAATGGTGATTATTTTTCGAGGGATGGAGTCTATGCTTGGGAAGTATTCTATTCTTCACAAAGTGACCAATTAATATTGCATCAAGCAAGAGGTCATGTAATATTGATTAGATAAAATTTCGCTACTTTCACACGTTATTTTTTAACATTGTCTCTAACAGTTCTAGTTGATTAGATCATGCGAGTCTAGCAGTTACGTTAGATTATTTGCGTGGTTTAGAGATACCTAGTCTTAAGCTTGAGGATATGCCGAGGCTATAAACCTGAATAGCTGTATCTTGTAAGTCTGAATTATAGACGATGAGATATTTAGTTACTTCTTTGTTATGTGTCTTTACGCTGTCTCTTACAGCTCAGTCTGTAATTACTTATCCTTACAATCCAGACTCTGATGGAGATGCATTTATATCAACGACAGATCTGATTGAAACTCTAGCTTCCTTCGGTTTAGGATTCACTCCAGATGAGATTCAAATTGATGGAGTTGGTTTAGCTGAGGCTATCAGTCTACTTGAGACTACAGTCTTTGAACTACAACAACAAGTTTATCAACTATTATCTCTTGGAGATTACTATCAAGGAGGTTACATTTTTTATCTTGATGAGTCAGGTCAACACGGTTTGGTTGCTGCTCCCGACAATGTAGGTGGGGAAATTGAAGACATTTATGGCAATTCTGGATTTCCCTGGGGGTGTGTTGGAATGGTGATTAATAGTGTTGGATTAGACTCTAGTGGAGCGATTGGCACTGGACTCCAAAATACATTAGACATTGTCAATGCATGTACAGAAACCCCTATTGCTGCTAGCGTTTGTTTAGAATATGAAAATGATGGTTATACAGATTGGTATTTGCCTTCATTTCATGAAATGAACCTAATGTGCGAAGTAATTGGAATGAACTCTATTTATTTAGATTTTGCGCTTTTTGATGATGATGGTTATTGGACTTCTAATCAAAACTATAGCGATTGGGCTTGGTATTATAATTTTGATCTCTGTTCGCCATACACTAATGTCAGAACGAATTTAAAAAGAGCCCGCGCCATTCGTTCCTTTTAAATGATTAGTAGTCTTAAATTTGAGGCTATACCGAGGCTACAAAAAAATTATCTTAAATTGTAATTCTTAAGACCAAGGCTATGAGATATTTCTTTTCCCTTGCCATGAAAGCAAAAAAGCCTCCGATGAAGGAAGCTTTTAAGACTTTTACTCTGGAGCGAAAAACGAGATTCGAACTCGCGACCCCAACCTTGGCAAGGTTATGCTCTACCACTGAGCTACTTTCGCTTATACCCGTATCGCATTCGAAGCGGTGTACAAAAATAGTGTAAGGAATACGTTATCCAAAGTCATAACGGAAAAAAATTATAGACGTATCTTTGACGCGATGACAAAAATCAACTTGAAAGAGGCAGATCGTATTGATACCCTGACCTATAATAGTAACAGATCGGATTTGATTATTCCTGAGTATGGACGTGGTATCCATACGATGATTGATCATATGATGAGTTTAGCTGATAAAGATGAGCGTTTAAAATGTGCCACAGCTATAGTAAGTGTGATGGGAAGTGTAGTCCCGCCAGAAGGTTCGGAAGAGGAAGGAAAGAATAAGCTTTGGAATCAATTACACTCAATGACAGGATATTCTTTAGATGTCGACATTCCGGTTAATCTATTAGACCCTAAAGAGAGAGATGAAGTCCCTTCAAGATTAAACTATCCTAAAGAAACCTCAAGAGCAGGACACTTCGGCCGAACACTTGAAGCTATGATTAAGATGGCTAAGAAAATGGAAGATGGCGAGGAGAAATCTATTCTTATTGTCAAGCTTGCTAATGCCATGAAGATTCATTTCCTTACTTGGAATAGAAAGACTGTTGAAAGATCGTTTATTTCAGAGCAATTGAAGGAGATGTCTGGTGGTTCGCTAATACTTCCTGAGGATGCAGTTCTTGAAAGTTCTGCAGAGATTTTACGAAGCATTAGAAAAACGTCTGATGCACTTGAAAGAAATAGATCTGGTAAGAAAGGTGGGAATCAGAAAAAATCATCAGGAAATAGAAATAAC
>JABISU010000204.1 GCA_018700255.1 Flavobacteriales bacterium
GCTTGAAGGAGGCATTTTTAAAGAAGCATCCTTTACATCTCCAGCTTTATCACCGAAGATAGCACGCAATAACTTCTCTTCTGGACTTGGGTCTGATTCTCCTTTAGGTGTAATCTTACCAATTAGAATATCTCCCCCTTTAACATTTGCTCCAATACGAATAAGTCCATTTTCATCAAGGTTAGCAGTTGCCTCCTCGCTTACATTTGGAATGTCATTTGTTAACTCTTCAAGACCTCTCTTTGTATCACGAACTTCAAGAGTGTACTCGTCAACGTGTAGTGAAGTAAATACATCTTCTCTTACAACTCGCTCAGAAATAACAATAGCATCCTCAAAGTTGTACCCCTGCCAAGGCATGAATGCAACTTTCATGTTTTGCCCTAAAGCAAGCTCTCCATTTTGAGTACTATAACCTTCAACTAAGATTTGACCTTTAGTAACCTTATCCCCCTTAACAACAAGCGGTCTAAGGTTCATACAAGTACCCTGGTTAGTTCTCTGGAATTTAATGAGATTATATATTTTTAAATCATCATCAAATGAAACAAGCTTATCGCTTTCATCCATCTTATGACGAATATTAATAACGTCTGAATCTACATATTCAACAAGTCCATCAGCATCAGCACGCATTAAAATTCTTGAATCTCTTGCTACTGCAGACTCAACACCTGTACCAACAATAGGTGAATCAGGAATCATTAATGGAACCGCTTGTCTCATCATATTTGATCCCATAAGAGCACGGTTTGCATCGTCATGTTCTAAAAATGGAATCAATGAAGCGGCAATCGATGCAATCTGATTTGGTGCTACATCCATATACTCAAGCTCTTTAGGCGAGACTAACGGGAAATCACCTTGGTGTCTAGACTTTATTAATTTATCCGAGAATTTACCCACGGGATCAATATTCGCATTCGCTTGGGCAATGATCGATTGAGCTTCATCTTCAGCTGAAAGATAAACGACATCTTCAGACGTAATTGAAGCAACACCATCAACTACCTTCCTATAAGGTGTTTCAATAAATCCTAAGCGATTCACTTTAGCATACACACACAATGAACTAATAAGACCAATGTTTGGCCCCTCAGGTGTTTCAATAGTGCAAAGACGCCCATAGTGAGTATAGTGAACATCACGAACCTCAAAACCAGCACGTTCACGAGATAGACCACCAGGCCCAAGTGCAGAAATACGACGCTTATGTGTAACCTCACTAAGTGGATTAGTCTGGTCCATAAACTGAGACAATTGATTAGTTCCGAAGAAACTATTTATCACAGAACTTAATGTCTTAGCGTTAATCAAATCCGTTGGCGTGAAAACTTCGTTATCTCTAACGTTCATACGCTCACGAATTGTCCTAGCCATACGAGCTAAGCCTACACCAAATTGAGAATAAAGTTGCTCACCAACAGTACGAACTCGTCTGTTACTTAAGTGATCAATATCATCAACATCAGCATTAGAGTTAACAAGATCTATTAAATACTTAATGATTAATAGAATATCTTCTTTTGTTAAAGTTCTGCTTACTTCATCATCAGAAATACCAAGTTTTCTGTTTATTCTGAAACGACCTACCTCTCCAAGGTCATAACGCATTTCTGAAAAGAATAATTTATCAATAACACCTCTTGCTGTCTCTAAATCTGGCGGCTCAGCATTACGAAGTTGGCGATAAATATATTCTACAGCTTCCTTCTCAGAATTTGAACTATCTTTTTGAAGTGTATTATAGATAATCGCATAATCAGCCTGATTAATACTTGCTTTATGAAGAATAATGGTTTTAGTTCCACTTTCCATAATTAAAGCAACATGTTCTTTCTCAATAATTGTTTCTCTATCAAGAATTACTTCGTTTCTTTCGATTGATACAACCTCTCCAGTATCCTCATCTACGAAATCTTCTACCCAAACCTTTAGAACCCTAGCTGCTAATTTCCTGCCTACGACTCTTTTTAAGCCAGCTCTACTAACTTTAATTTCATCAGCAAGGTCAAAAATACCGAGAATATCTTTATCCGTTTCGTAACCAATACTTCGTAAAAGAGTTGTAACAGGTAATTTCTTTTTACGATCAATGTAAGCATACATTACACCATTAATGTCTGTTGCAAACTCAATCCAAGATCCTTTAAACGGAATAATTCTAGCAGAGTATAATTTTGTACCATTTGCATGGCGACTCTGACCAAAGAA
>JABISU010000084.1 GCA_018700255.1 Flavobacteriales bacterium
CCAAAGACTCATTTACCCTGGAAGTTGGGAGTTCGTTTTTCTAAAAATGATGCTACACCTTCTGCATAATCATCTGATTCTGCAGCACGAAATTGGTAGTCTAATTCTCTAGCTAGTTGTTCGTCTAAATCGCTAGACATTCCTTCATGAAATGCAGCTTTTGTAAGCCCTAAAGCATATGTAGGCATTTTAGATAGCCGTTTGGCAGTTTCAGACACTACATTTTCAAAATCCTCGTCCTTTACAGCTTTATAAATGAGCCCAATGTTTTCCGCATCTTTCGCGGATAACTTGTCTCCGAAAAACGCAAGTGCTTTAGCTCTTTGCATGCCCACAAGTCTTGGCAGCCACCAAGTTCCACCACTGTCAGGTATAAGTCCTATTTTAGAAAAAGCCTGGATAAACGACGCGCTTTCTTTTGCAATTGTTAAATCACAAGCGTGAGCTATGTTAGCTCCAGCTCCTGCTGCAACTCCATTAACGGCCCCAACAATAGGCTTTCTCATAGAGCACATTTTTCTAATGCTCGTGTTATATGTCTCTTCTACAATAACTTTAAAGTTAGGTGCGTCGGGAGCTGTAATTTCTTTTAGGTCTTGCCCAGCACAGAATGCCATTCCGTTTCCTGTGATCACGATGCAACGTACACTTTCATCCGATGCTGCATCATCAAGTTCCTTTTGAAATGCTCTGCCCATTCCCATATCAAAACTATTAAAAGCTTTAGGGCGATTTAGAGTAATTATTCTAACAGCTCCGTCATTTTCTACTTGTATTGATTGAGTCATCGACTGGGTGATAGATTATATTATTTCTGTATTAATATTTTAGTAATAGCAAACCCTTCATTGGAAGAGATAGACACAAAGTAGGTCCCAGAATTTAAATGATTGAGGTCTAAAGTTTCACCTAAAGAAGAAGTGTTATTAAGTGAGAAAACAATTCTTCCTTGCATATCTATAACATTTATATCAGCTTGGTGTATTGCCTTAGAAAATGAAAGATTCACTAACCCGTTTGATGGGTTAGGGTACAATCCAAATGTAAGTGGTGTAGGGTATCCCACACCCTCTAGTCCGTCAAATATCACAGATACCACGAGTGAATCAGTACAGCCCATGAGGTCTGTGACAGTTATCATGAAGTCACCAGCCTCAGACGTTGTGAATGTAAGTTCTTGAGATAAAGGAAGTATAGTGCTGTCAGATAATGACATCCATTCGATGATGTTTATTTGGCTCGAACCCTCTGCGAGAACTGTCACGGTCGCTATTCCAAGAGTATCGAAAGAAATAGAGTCGATTGAAAGCGTAAGATCACAACCTGATAGACACGATGATAACATTATTGGATTTAACTCAATAGGTAAGCCAGTCACGAAATCAATGTCGTCAAATGCGGGGTAGTCGGCTGGATAGCGACTAGCTCTAAATGTGAGGTTTTGCATCTGGGTGAGAACTGTCCCCTGACTTTGTGGAGTCGCCGTTCCCGCCTGGTTTAACAATGGAGTTTTGTAATGCCAAACGAGCTCCCCTTCCTGAGTATACTCTCTCGAATCTCCAGTTCTCCCAGAACAAATAAGACTATTCCCATTCTCTAATCGTTGGAATGAAGAAACGATGTTAGAGTATATAGTATTGGGATTGGGTGATTCAAATGTCCAATCGAAATCAGTTGGTAGATAAGTTCCTGTTGCAAGATCAACCATGTACACATTTTCATATTCGTCGTAAATAGGGAGAAGAGTGTGAACAGAACTGTATTCACTCGTATCTCCTTGGACTCGATTATTAAATACTCCAACTTTTCCGTAATCAACACTGTTAGTGCTTAGAGCAAGATCAAGCCAGTGAGTGTGATGTTGGAAGCCTAGCTTAATATTTGTACTGTCACCCCTGTCATACGCCATAGGATTTCCCCAGCGCCATTTCAACTCTCCAGGTGTTGTGTTGCCATAATCGACCACCCATATTTCATTAAATGTTGGCACGCTCAACATGATGTGTTGGCTATACTCATCGAAATCAATAGCATTTATGTGTAACCAGTCAGCAGGTGCATTTAATTCAGAACCGAAGTTGATGTCGATTTTATTGATGTTTTCAGCAATGACTCCATAGTTAGACTTTGTAGAGTCTATATCCTGAACCAAATGATCCCAAACAGCCCATTCCCAAACAATTTCTCCCAATCCATCATCACCTGGCGCAATTACCCATACAACTTCTGACCACATACCTGCACCTGTTAAGTTTTCAGGATTACGTCCAGCGTCTATGCACTCTAGTGAGTCTCGCTGTTCCCAAGCTGTGACAAGAACGTTTCCATTTGCCATTGGTTGAATGTCGTGGTGTAAACGATATTCAGCATCATTACGAGTGAATGACCAAATAGGCTCGTTATTCCAAGTTCGACGTTCAATTGTAGCTCCGCCTCCACCGGCCCAAATAGCATCATTTTGAAAATCAGCTGGACGGTAAGTTGTAATCACATCACTGTTTTCAAGAATGTAAATTACATTTGCTGGTCTTAGCGAATCAGCATTCTCCCATTTATGTACTACATTTCCACACATATCTAATAAGAATGCATCAGGTTGATTGTGGGGAAAAATTAAGTTGAACCCACCATCAGTTGCTTCCTCGTTATAAATAATAGTTCCAATCGTATTATCCTGCGCAAAAGCTGCTGTAACCATCATTGTTAAGACTAGAACACTTATGTATTTTAAGTTCATCTTGTTAAATTTTAATTAGAGTTTTATTAGCAGAATTGTATCCATTTTCAAATCGCAAGATATAGCAACCTTTAGGTAAACCATTACCAATTTTGAGAATATCTCCTTTCTCTGATGAGCCCTTTTCTATGAGTTTTCCTTCAAGGTTGTAAATAAACCAACTTCCTTTTTTTTCAAATCTCAACCACACCACATCTGTGAATGGATTAGGGTAGGCATCGATTTCTGTTAATTCGACAAAGCTGATGTCATTGGTGCAATTGTCTATCCAGCTATCGAGTTCAATAACATCCCCCGGGGTCATATCTCTTCCGATAAAACCCGGGAAGTCTGTAGAGTATCTCGGCATGCGGAATACTGCGTTGTTACCAGCATCGCTCCCTTGAGTGGTTGCCCCAAAGGCTGTAACGGGATTAATGTAATCCCAAACTATCTCCTCTTCAGGTGTAACCTCAAACCCGTAGCCGGCTGGGCCGTTGCAAATCAGAGTGTTACCGTTAGGAAGGCGAGAAGCGCCAGAAATTTGCTGGGCGTAAAAAAGTTCATCAAGTTCTGCAGCTTCGGGGTATCTCCACGAATATGTTTCTGGTAAGAAGGGAGAGATAATATCTTCAAGAGGGTACGTCCCGTTTTGTAGGGGGGGAGTCTCGATCTCATCTACAGAACTTAGATTTCCTTCGGGTCGATTTCTCCCGTTATTAAACACGAGTATCCTGCTAGACTGACCACTGCCACCTTCGGTATCGTCAATCCACTGACAATCGTGTTGAAAGAATAGTTTTCTGTCCTCGATTGTTCCTCTTCCATAAGTTTGGGGGTTGCCATAACGCCAAAGTAGATCGCCAGAAGTGGTAGCCGTTTCTTTTGTAGATAAATGGTGAGGAATAATGAAAATCTCGTTGAACTTGGCAGAACTAATTAAGATTTGGTCTAACGAAGAATTGTAATCAATCGCATTGCAATGCATCCAGTCTTCGTTAAGAGCGTTTTGCCCCTGAGTTGTATAGTTGATGTTGAATTTTCGGGGTTCATCTGAAATCGAGGCTGAGAAATTAGGTAGTAAACTGTCTGTGTTTTGCACGAGATGATCCCAGGCACTCCATTGCCAAATAACCTCTCCTCCATTTTCACCATAAGGCATTATTTCAGTTACTTGGCAACACCAAACTGAATTTCCTTCTGTGTTCGGTGTTTTACCTAAGGATAGAGCCTCCTCATAAGAGTGAGTTTCCCAGGCGAGAATCAGAATGTTTCCGTTGGGCATCATTTCAATATCGTGATGCTGGTGTTGAGATGTGTCAGCCCAATCAAATGACCAAGTTAAATCCCCTTCCCAATTAAACTTTTCTATTTTCCCTCCTGTCCCCCCTCCAGAAAATGAGGGGGTAGCATCGGAGCCAAGTTGAGCGGTTCTAAGTAAGCTGCCGTCATCTAGTATGTAAGCAGAAAGCCCTACTCTATATTCACTTTCCCACTCGTTAACGACTCTCCCACAGTTGTCTATAAGGTAGGTGTTAAACGAAGATTGTGGGGCGATCAAGTTGTAGCCTTCAAAAGCTTGAGAAGAGTTTATGAAGTTTCCAACAGTCTGGGTTTGGGATCGTGTTTCGGAGAAAGTAGTAAGCGAAAAGAACACGCTAACTAGAAATAAGTTCTTCATTTTACTTTATTTATTTGACCAAACCTTCATCTTTTTCTCTTCTGGTATATACGACGCTTCAGCCGCCCAAGTGTTGCACTGGTTCATTTGATCGAAAGACATGCCTAAAATATTATGCGCGATGTGATACTCATCCATCAGGTCGATTCCCATCGCTCCAGGATCATCACTATTTATAGTAGTCCTGACGCCCATCTCCATGAGTTTTTTTAAAGGATGAGCCGCTAAATTAGGTACAGCCTGAGTCAGCCAATTGCTTGTAGGGCAAAGCTCAAGAGGGATTTTTTCATCTACGAGTCGTTGGATTACTTTTTCGTAGTGTATAGCTTGTACTCCGTGACCTATCCTGTCAGCATGAAGAAGGTCTATGCTGGTAATAATGTTCTTCGCCGCTTGCGGTAAATTTGGTTCTCCTGCATGAATTGTAACTCCGAGACCTGCCGCCTTCGCCTTGTCGAAAATAGGTGCAAATGGCTTAGGAGGATATCCTACTTCATCGTCTGCAAGATCTACAGCTAAAATTTCCCCCTTATGCTCTATGGCAAAATCACACCAATACATGTTTTCCTCATGTGTCTTATTCCTTTGCAGTAAACAAATAAGTCCCACAGCTATAGGATACATCATCTCAGCCCTCTCGCACCCCCTCACTATAGCATTGTGCAACCCTTCGGCTCCAAGCTCTGGGAAAACTTCAAGAGTGAAGCTCGGGGCATACCTAAGCTCGAGTAGCCTCACATTGCTCTTTAGATACATATCCTCACACGCTTCAAATGCCAGTCTCTCAATCCTTACAAGTGAAGACAATCTATCACGTGTCTGAAGAAATTTATTCAACACCGTGGGAAGATCATCCATAGGTTCTAATATTATAAACTCTCTCTCGAAATCCTCGTCGGACTTTACCTCAAGACCGTCTTCAATAGCCCACTCTCTCAAAGTTGAAGGTCTAAATGCAAGTTCTAAATGACAATGCAGTTCGACCTTGGGAATATCGAATAATCTATTATTAATCTCCTCTAAATTCATCGTCGTAAGGTCGAACATATTTCATAGCACACAAAACTTTATCATCACTACCTTCGCATCGTGGCTCTAGAGATTAGAAATAAAAAAGCTTCCTTTACTTACTTCCTAGAAGATGAGTTTACTGCGGGTATCCAATTAAATGGTAGTGAGATAAAGTCCATTCGTGCTTCTAAAGCTTCGATAGGAGAATCGTATTGTCGATTCGATAATGGTGAGCTATACGTTTTCAATATGTATATCTCAGAATATCCGAATGCTGGATATGTGCTTCAATCTCCACGTAGACCAAGAAAACTACTCCTTCAAAAGAAGGAAATTAAAAAGCTGGATAAGAAGCTGAAAAATGTGGGTATAACACTTGTGCCAACACTACTTTTTATTTCAAAATCAGGTTATGCAAAACTCAAATTTAGTATTGCAAAGGGTAAGAAAATGCATGATAAACGCGCGACTTTAAAAGAAAAAGATATAGCTCGAGATTTAGATCGTTTAAGCTAAGATCTCTTCTTGATTTGAGTCTTTAAAATCGTCTTGAGTAACTACAACTTTGTAATTGTCGCAAATTACTTCGTCCCAATCCCAATAGAAATTAGTTACAACGTCTCTTAATCCCGTCATAATAATTGGGTTAGGAACGTTCATATCTCTAAAGTAATCATCTTGGGATTCAATTAAGTGATATTTATAAAATACCGCCCTAGTCATTGCTGTAACAGAATTTGTTGAAGGATGATTAACTTTCTTCATAAAAGCCTTAAACTCTTTAACTTTCTTAGCGAAATTTTCTTTAGGCACACCTAGAATTCTGCCGAACTTAGCGCAACATCGTTTGATTATAGCTCTATCCACTCCGGGGTCAAAGTGTTTAGGCACTAAACTTAAATTAGCAGAGACAACGATCATCAAAAATCTACCGTAATCCTTAGGGTCAAGTTCGGGGCTTCTTTCAAACTCAGGGGAGGTGTTCAGAAGCTCTACTATTTTAGGCCAACCTTCTTCAACAATCTCTAAAGATGTATTCACAAAGATGTTCGCCACCTTTTCGTCGGTGAGTTTTCGCTTAGAGAGCCAGTTGAGTAGTCCGAGGTTCTTCATCCTTGGGACTCAAAGTTAAAACAGACTAACAAGCCATGTTAGAACTTTTTTATGTCCGCTATTAACAGGGTTATCCACAATTTACCGTAAACCTTCTTCTTCTTCTTACCTTCGCATCATGTATAAAAACATCCTGAAACCCCTGCTTTTCTTACTAACTCCGGAGAAGGCCCACTATTTTTCAATGGGTTTGTTGAGTTTTGCAACTTGTATTCCTGGTGTGGCATGGGTCTTAAAGCAATGCTTTAAGTCTGATGATTCTTGCAAGCGTGTGACTATTTGTGGAATTGAGTTTCCAAACGTTGTAGGTCTTGCTGCTGGGTTTGATAAAGACGCACTTTGGCTCAAGGAATTACAAGTGTTGGGATTTGGACATGTAGAGATAGGAACTCTAACACCATTGCCACAATCGGGTAATCCTACGCCTCGTCTGTTTCGTCTTCCGAAAGATTCAGCTTTGTTAAATCGAATGGGATTTAACAACGGAGGAGTAAAGGATGCTGTATCAAGACTTAAGCGCCGTCCATCTAATCTCATAGTTGGAGGTAACATAGGCCGTAATAAAATCACATCAAACGAAAATGCAACCTCCGACTATCTCAAGTGTTTTGAGTCTCTTCATCCTTATGTTGATTACTTCACAGTCAATGTAAGTTCTCCCAATACCCCTGGCCTACGTGAACTTCAAGATCGAAAACCACTTGCCGCATTATTACGTGCTATCGTTAAACTTAACTTAACGAAAGCAATGCCCCGCCCAGTCTTCCTCAAAATAGCTCCAGATTTGACAGATAGTCAACTGGATGACGTTGTGTCAATAATCATTGAGGAAGGGGTAGATGGCCTTATCGCTACTAATACTACTGTTAGTCGTGAAAGTCTTTTTACTGATTTAGCTTCAGTCGATGCTCTTGGCTCCGGTGGAATATCAGGTGTGCCAGCACGTCGCCGATCAACTGAAGTAATTAGATACGTCCACGAAAAATCTAGCGGAGTTTTCCCCATTATTGGAGTCGGTGGAATAGATTCAGTCGAGTCTGCTCAGGAAAAACTAGATGCAGGA
>JABISU010000304.1 GCA_018700255.1 Flavobacteriales bacterium
AGCTTTTTATTCAAGATGATTTGACTTAGGCGACGTGGGGGCCATTTCAAAGATGATCTCTCCGCCACTTACTAGATCTTCGTGAGTCAACGTGTTGTTTTGAAGCGTAGTGCCATCTATGGTAACACTTGATACGTAGATGTTTTCAGTGCTCTGGTTCCTAGCTATAATCTTTGTGGTTTCTCCGTTAGGAAATGTAATAATTGCCTCCTTAACCAATGGACTCCCTAGAGCGTAATTTGAAGAGCCAGGAGTTACACTATAGAAACCTAGAGCGCTTAAAATATACCAAGCACTCATCTGCCCGGCATCATCATTTCCGCAAAGGCCTTCGACGGAGGGGTCATACATCGTTTGCATAATCATGCGTACTCGTTCTTGCGTTTTTTCAGGATGACCAGTCCAATTGTATAGATAAGGTATATGGTGCCCGGGTTCGTTTCCATGAACATAATTGCCGATGATTCCATCTCGTGTAATATCCTCATGTTTTTCAATATACTTTTCATCGATCTCCATTGTGAAAAGGGAGTCAAGGTGTTGGCTGAAGCTCTCTTTACCTCCCATCATATCAACCATTTTGTCAATATTTTGAGGTACGTATAGTCCATAGTTCCAAGCATTGCCCTCGATAAACCCTTGGCCATGTGTATCCATAGGGTCGAAATTTTCTCTGAAATCTCCATTAGAGAGACGAGGTCTCATATATCCAGTGCTCGCATCAAAGACATTGTTATAATATTCTGAACGCTTCATGAATTCTTCAGCAAGAGAATCATCACCGACTTGTATTGCTATTTGAGCGATACACCAATCGTTATATGCATACTCTAATGTTTTAGAAACAGAAGAATGGCTTTTGTTATCGGGGACATATTCATAGTCGATATAGTCTCCCAAACCATCAAAGTATCTTACGTTTGCAGTGTTTACAGACGCTTGTAAAGCACGTTCGTGATTAAAGTCACCTACGTTTTTTGCCATCGCATCTGCAATAACTGATGTAGCGTGATATCCTATCATACACCAATTTTCATTTGCATAATGGCTCCATATTGGTAGCATGTTGTGTACACTTTCGTCATGATGCGCAAGCATAGATTTAATTATGTCATTGTTGCGCTCCGTTTGAGTAATATTAAACAAAGGGTGAAGTGCACGGTAGGTATCCCAGAGGGAGAAAATAGAATAGTTCGTAAAACCTTGAGAGGAATGAATGTTTTGGTCTAAACCACGATATTTTCCATCTACATCTTCATAGATGATAGGAGATAAATTTGTGTGATACAATGCTGAATAGAATGTTCTTTTATCGTCTAAGGATAAAGTAGTCACATTGATTTTTGAGAGTTCTTCGTTCCATTTTACTTGGGTTTCCGCTTTCGTTTTGTTGAAATCCCAATGAGGAATTTCTGCCCTGAGGTTTTTCAAAGCTCCATCAGTATTTACGGAGGACAGAGCAAATTTTATCTCTATGCTCTCACCTTCTTCTGTATTGAAATTAAAGTATGCTCTTACATCTTTTCCAGCGATTTCAGGGAAATTTTCTTCTTGATTGAAACGTCGATAAAACCCATCGTATGTTTCTTCATTGTATTTCTTGTGGCCATAACTTTTAAATGGTTTGGAAAACTGCATCGCAAAAAACACTTTTCTAGTCCGAGCCCAACCTTTTGTTTGTCTATATCCAGTTATAAGAGAGTCGTTTTCTACTCGAATGAAAGTCCAAACATTTTTATTGTTGTGTTGATAAACATTGTACACCATATCAAGAATAACATGAGCATCGTCAGATTTAGGAAATGTATATTTGTGATATCCTACACGATCGCTGGCGGTAAGCTCAGCTTGAATATTATAGCTGTCAAGGTTTACCTTATAATATCCAGGGGATGCCTCTTCACTGTCATGAGAAAAAGTAGAGTAAAATCCTTTCCGTTGGGTAGGCGTTAGTATAGGATCTAATATCAATTCCCCTGTTGTAGGCATTACGAGAAAATCCCCCAAATCAGAATGCCCTGTTCCACTAAAGTTTGTGTGAGCAAATCCAATAATTGTAGTGTCCTGGAATTGATATCCTGCACAATACTTGTAGGTGTCAGAATTATAACTACCGTCTTCTTTGAACATAAGTTCAAAATTTGTTTGAGGACTTAATTGCACCATTCCGAATGGAGCTGTAGCGCCAGGGAATACATGCCCCATTTTACTGGTCCCTATAAATGGATTAACGTATTGTGTGAAATCCTCTTTTATATGAGTCGTTATATCCTCGGTATTTGATGTTTCGACATTACATGCATAAAGGAGAAAAACGCAAAATACTAGAATATAATTTTTCATATAAAGTTAAATAGTAAAGGAAAAATAAATATAGCAACTATCTATTTATTTCGCCGAATTCCTGATCTCAATTGCTTTTTTTTCTTTTCTCTTAACGGGATTGCGTAGTGCATGTCTGATTACCCATTTAAGTTCTTCAGAAGCATCGTCAAGCCATTTTTCACATAAAAATAGGGCAATATCAAGATTATCTTTTGCAATATCTCCTACGTGGTTAGCCACACTTCTTCGAACGTATAGATCGGGATCATTTTTTAATTGCTCTAAAATCGGAATACAAGGCTCAGGATTGGATATGAATGAATCAATTTTCTTTGACCACGGTAATCGGGGTCTTGGCCCTTCAGAACATAGCCTCCTCACGTGTGGATTTTTGTCAGTCATCCATTTATACAATAATTGCATTGTTCTACTTTCATCATTAACGATAAATGGACGAATGGAGTATTCGCAGGTAAATCTCGTGGTTAATTTATACTGAGCTCTCATAGAGATTTCAAACGGATCAATATTATTATTGTAGGTGATGTCCCCACCAAATTCCTCTATAAAACTACAGTGTGGCATATAAAACATCCCCGCTAATCCGTTGCCTTCTGTTTTCTTTAGAGGAGGTGTCAGGGTTTTCAATAATATTTCAATCGCTTCGGAGTAAACATGAGGTAAAAAAGCCTTTAATGAGTTGGCAATGTGAGAACTTCTTTCTTTCAAGCTCAAATCTTCCATCCCTTTTAAGGTTTCATTTATAAAGGACGATGGGTTAAATGCTGGATAAACAAAATTGATGTTTTGAGCCAATTGAGTAACAGCCTCTTCGTCCAACAATAATTTTAAGGGAACACCTTTTTGAATAGAATTGGGAGCAATTGGAATCTTCAGCATAGGTTATATTTTGCTCAATGAAATAGATTTCTTTTTTCTAAAAGTATAGTTTAATATTCTATTAAGATTAAAGTTCTATAAATGTAAATAATTTGGTTGTAAATTGAATTTTCAGCGATAAAATAACTTAACAGCTTTCGATGAGTTCACATCCAAGATTAGAGGAGTTAGTAACAGCAATAGGTGTAGAGAAGGTGGTCGAACTGGCTGACTATGCGCCTGAGGATAAAACTTGGGTACCTGCTTTAATAGAGGCCTGTAAATATTCCAAACCCAGAAATAGAAAAGCGGCTTGGGTGCTCCATCACATTTTCTTGAGACACACGAAATTAATTGAACCTAAAGTTGAGGCATTAATAGATGTCCTGCATGCTTCAGAAGATGGGTCTGTGCACAGAGAACTCCTTAAAATTCTTGTAGAGATTAAGATCAATGAATTGGAATGGGTGGAATTCAGTCCTCTCTTGTTTGATCTCGGTGTGGGGATCTTATTTGATGAAGCCCAAACAAAAGGCATGCACTACATAGCAATTAGGCTCGCTGAAAGATTTATGAACTCCGAAAAAGAGCGAATAGATGCAGTAGATGCTATAAAACAAATGTTGTTTAATAGTTACACAGGAGAGAAATCTATGTGTAATGCAGCAGATAAGGCAATGAAGCGCATTGAAAAGAGAAAGATCTCTATAACGAAAAGCTAATTATTGTTACTCGAAATTTAATCCTTGTTTGTTGAGTGAACGTTTTGCAAACCATGCGTAGTAAACTAGATATGCAAAGCACAGTCCTCCGAGAACAAAGGAGTTTTGAATTCCCACAGATTCTATGTCGGCAAGTTTTCCTTGGATAGGAGGGATGATGGCACCTCCGAGAATCATCATTACGAGGAATGCAGATCCTTGAGTAGTATACTTTCCAAGTCCAGCTATCGATAAAGAGAAGATACATGGCCACATTATGGAACATGCGAGTCCACATGCAAGTAGAGCGTAAACGGCAACAAGACCTGAAGTATTGAGTGCTACGATGATGGAGATGAGTCCCATAAGCCCAAAAACGCTGAGTGTATAGGCGGGTTTATCTTTCGTGAGGAAGAATGCAGCTATTTGGACTAAGATGCAAAGAAAGTACCACTTGAGCGCAGAGATGTCATAACCTGCGAGGTATGTGGCGCCCATAACGACTCCGAAAGCAACAAACGGAACGACGAATTTCAGAATGTTTTTCTGTATAGAAGTCAATGGGAAAACGTTTACGGCTCCCACCCAACGTCCTATCATTAAACTACCCCAAAACATGGCTACAAAAGGTGTAATCTGAGATGACTCAAAACCGCCGAACTCTGGCTGCTTTAAAAACTCCCCTAGGTTAGATCCGATAGCAACTTCGACACCTACGTATACGAAAATAGCGAGCATCCCTAGTGTAAGCTGTGGGTACTTCATGGCTCCCCAACCGGTATCGTTGCTAGATGATTTGAAGTGTGCAAATAGAATTCCTGTGACAATAACTGCAAGACCACCAGCAAGCCATAACATCCTAGTCATTTCAACGCCAGGCATCTCAAGTTCTGAGAATTCAAACCTGTAGCTATTAAAAACAGGGGCGAAGCAGGCTGCTAGTAAAACAGTCATCGCTAACAGAGTTAAGATCGCTTGGTTTGCTTTCTCAGGGGTTTCTTCAGAAATTCCAGCAGGAACGCTTTTCGATTTGTTTAAAATGGTAGCTAGTGCGATAAATAATAACCCCACGGCTCCATATAAAACAATCACCTTGCTTAAACTTAAAGAAGCAATCATGTCATCATTTACTGCAGCGGCAGACCCAAATAGTGCTAAAGCAATAATTATAGGGCCTAATGTTGTTCCCAATGAATTTATGGCACCTCCAAGGTTAATTCTGTTGCTGCCCGTTTTAGGGTCACCTAAAGCAATCATGAATGGATTGGTAGATGTTTGCTGGAGTGAGAACCCCAAGGCGACAACAAATAATCCCAGGAGCATTCCTGTAAAAGTGTTCAAATAAACTGACACAATCATTGTCCCAGCTCCGAGAGCGGAGAAAAGAAGACCGTAAACAGTACTCTTTTTATAACCCCAAGCACCTACAATATCTTTGTTTTTACGAGATCCCACAACGAATAAACCCAACGCTCCTAGAAAATATGCTAGGTAAAAAGCAAAGTCTATAAGCTGAGATTGGAATTGGTCTAATGAAAAATAATTTTTGCAAAAAGGAATAAAAATACTATTCCCCGCAGCAATAAATCCCCAAAAGAAAAATACCGTAGTCAGAGTTGTTAGTGCACTGTAATTTGTTTCTTGCTTAGTCATAAGTAATCTATTTTGAAGCGGAAAATCTACGCATTTTATTTTCAAATTTCGCAAAATAACTAGTGTAAGTTGTACACGAAGTCCTTATATTTGAAGTAACCCCCTAATATTTCAACTATGAATCTGCTGTATTTTTCTTTTATTACTTGCCTTTTTGCAAACAGTCTTTCAGCTCAACAAGTTTCAATTACTTTCCAAGTAGATATGACAGAGGAAGGAGCAAATCCAGCCGGAGTATTTATAGCAGGGTCTTTTCAAGGATGGACGCCGGGCGCTTCTCAATTAGTAGATGACGATGGTGATGGGATTTTCACACATACTGCAATTGTAGATGCCAATACTACGATTCAATGGAAATACCTAAATGGTCCATCTTGGGATTATGCAGAAAGTGTTCCTCCTGCATGTGGAAATCCTAGTGATAATAATAACAGAGCATTCGATGTCACAGATTCTGATGCTGTTTTAGATGTAGTATGCTACGGGTCTTGTCAAGCTTGCGGTACAGCAGCTATCACAACAGAGGTAACCTTGACTGTTTTAACTGATAATATTACAGTAGCAGTTGATGGGATGTTTGTGGCTGGAACTTTAAATGGTTGGGCTGGAGAAGCAATGGTAGATAATGGAGACGGATCTTGGTCTATCACGAAAGCACTTGAAGCCACTACTTATGAGTTTAAATTCCAAAATGGTGTAGGTGGTTGGGAGGAGCTTACTTGCGGCGGCAATCGCTCGTTTTCTTTTATTGAAAATGATCCCGCGTTTTCTGTAACAGGATGCTTCGGACAATGTAGCGAAACGTGTGTTATAGATCCTGATCCTGCTGACATTACTTTCTCAATTGATGCATCCCAAATTTCAGTTGATACAGCTGGAGTATATTTAGTGGGGTCATTTACTTCACCGGCTTGGCAAGCAGGAGCTATATTGATGAGCGATTCCGACGGAGATGGGATATATACAGTTACTACCAACGTCAGTGGAGCCGCGGATATTCAGTTTAAGTTTAATAACGGCAATCCTTTTGTTGGAGGAGTGGCAGATTATACCGGTGAAGAAAGTGCTGATTTTATTAATCTAGGTTGTGGAGTTGATAATGGAGTGGGAGGGTCTAATAGAATCCATTCTCGTTCTGGAGTTTCAGAAACCCTTACAACGACGTGTTTTAATAGCTGTGTTGATTGTGCTTTAGTTCAGCCTGTTCTAGTATTAACTGTTGATTTATGTTTTTCTACTGCAACAGAAGTGAGACTGACTGGAGCTTTGTGGAATTGGGATTTAACTGTGGGTCCTCTCGCAACTGACAATGGAGATGGTACATGGGCCGTGACTTTTGATCCTGCTCCAACAGATGATTTGGATTACTTATGGATCGTTGACGGAGTAGAGGAAGACTTACTCGACGATA
>JABISU010000233.1 GCA_018700255.1 Flavobacteriales bacterium
TCACCTTCAGGAGTTCCATGGTTGAATGCACCGGTGTAATACAAAGACCCGTCAGGGTACACACGAATCCATGGTCCGTCTTTCTCTCCATCTGAATCATTTACGTTGTAATCTTCACCAGCTTGACCGGCTGGCCAAGACTCTTTTGCAGTAGTGAGCCCGTTCTTCTGCGCGTAGATGGAAGAGCAGATTAAAAATATAGCTATTAAAAAGGCTGGGGTAAGATATTTGACTTTCATGATATTTATTCAATACAACGAAAGTAGGGACTCTTTTGTTTTTGCAGCCGTCCTTAGGGCTGTACTTTTGCAACCCCAACCTAAATAACTTCTTATGAAAGTAACTGTTGTTGGTGCCGGAAACGTAGGCGCCACTTGTGCAAATGTTCTCGCGAGCCGCGAGGTATGCAATGAAGTCGTATTACTCGATATTAAAGAAGGCTTTGCCGAAGGTAAGGCCCTTGATATATGGGAGACTTCTCCAATTAATCTGTACGACACTCGTACTGTTGGTTCAACTAATGATTACACTAAAACCGCTGGGTCTGATGTAGTTGTTATTACTTCTGGTCTTCCCCGTAAGCCGGGAATGAGTCGAGATGATTTAATCGCTACTAACGCTGGAATAGTAAAATCTGTTACTGAGCAGATTATGGTTCACAGCCCAGATGCTATTCTCATCATTGTTTCTAACCCGTTAGATGTAATGACTTACTGTGCATATCTAACCGCAGGAGTTGATTCTACTAAGGTTATCGGAATGGCTGGCATCCTTGATACAGCTCGTTACCGTTCTTTCTTAGCTGAGGAACTCAACGTTAGTCCTAAGGATATCCAAGCTGTACTTATGGGTGGTCACGGCGACACGATGGTTCCTCTTCCACGTTACACAACTGTTGGTGGTATCCCTGTAACTGAGATGATCTCTGATGATAAGCTTGAGTCTATTGTCAACCGCACTAAGAAAGGCGGTGGTGAAATCGTGAACCTCCTCGGCACATCTGCTTGGTATGCTCCTGGAGCTGCTGCGGCTCAGATGGTTGAGGCTATTATTAAAGACCAAAGGCGTGTTTTTCCAGCTTGTGTGTGGATGCAAGGTGAGTACGGAATATCGGACATGTACTTGGGAGTTCCGGTTATTTTGGGGAAAAACGGAATTGAAAAAGTTATTGAGCTCAAACTTAACGAAGAAGAAATGGATCTACTTTCACAAAGTGCAACTGCTGTACGTGAAGTAAAAGCTATCCTCGACGGAATGAATTCTTAATTAGATTAATCTAATTTTATCCAACGAACGGGAGGTCCTATCAGGCCTCCCTTTTTCGTGCCTATATTTCTTAGAGAGATGATGTACATGCCATTAGACCAAGTATCAGTAGGGATATTACCATTCAATGTAGCAGAGCTACTGTAAAATAGAGCCCCCAACGAATTGCGAACCTCAATAATTATTGGGTTAAGCGTATGGTGAGAAGTAATCCTCCAATTTAACATGGTGTTTCCAGGGTTGGGGAAAATGTTAATCGAAATTTCGAGGTCTAGCGGAGAAGGCGAGACGACACCAGATATTGCTGAGTCCGATGAGTAATAACAAATCAATCCGCCGTTTTGAATTCCTAAGAGGCAATCTACAATTGAGTCGTTATTCAGGTCTGCAAAAGCTGCTCCAGCACGAAATCCCTGCCCTCCAAGTCCGTTAGCGAGAACCTCAGAGTTAGACTCTTCTAAGGCAGTTTCGAAATCAGGCAACACAAATCCGAAAGACTGAACAGTACCCGTTTCATTAGTGATAAGTACGTGAATTCCGAGATCGTCTTCATAAAGGGCTGGTGTGCTATATCCGTTAATACCTAGTATGTTCGTTACGTGAATATTCCCCCAATTATCTCCATAAGCATCACTTACAACCTTGCATAAATCTAATGTTTCAACGTCCCCACAGTTTAGGAATAAAGTTAAAGTTCCATTTTTTTCACCAACAACAAGGTCGAGTAACCCGTCGGAATCTATGTCAATGAGTTGAGGTGCTGCGAACTGTCCAACGTCGATAACCTCTCCTGAATTGTCAGAAACAGAAAGCTCAGTTACTGTAAAGAAAGGCCAAGCACCTATTTCTGCTGAATTGTCAAACCTATGTAGCCTTCCAAGTTCGTCACCTACAATAAGGTCAATGTCCCCATCGCCATCAATATCTCCTAAAGCTGGAAATACGCTTTCAATCCCGAAAGTACTTACGTCAACATTTGAAGTGTATGTGAAAACTGGCTGAGTTTGGGTTCCTGAATTGCGGAATAATAGAATGGTTGTGGGTGTATCATCTACCCCATTGTACGTCTCCTTATTTGCTATTACTAAATCGATTAGGGAATCCCCGTCCAAGTCGATGAGTACTGGATAGGCGCCTCTTCCGAGGTCTATCATACCTTCCTGTATGAAGTCGTTTTGTATGTAAGACCAAACAGGATCAAGGTCTTCTCCAGTGTTTTTCAAAAAGTGCACACTTGCATCGTCATCCGTCTCCAGGTAGGTGTTGGGGCTGAAAAGAAGATCTCTTACACCGTCATTATCAACATCTATATGATATGCCGAGGGGAATCTTTGGCAATTGAGCGCTTCGAGACCGCCAGTAAGAAGAGGGAAAGAGTTGTCAACGAAAATCGCACTATCCTGACCATCTACGGCATCTTCCATTAAGACGGCAATGGAGGTAGGGAATGACACATCTCCTATTAATAAATCGAGAGGCCCTTCGTTGTCGAGTTGAAGACTAGTTAAAGTTCCTCCTGCATGAAGAGTTTCATTTTGTTCTCTAGGATCTGTTACGTTAAATCCACAATCAAAGTTATCTCCAATAAACAGAGCGTTGTTCTCAGAAGCTTCTGCAAGCATGCCATAACATCTATTAGTACATTCCATTTGGAGCCCACATTCTACTGATCCCTGGAAGCGATATAGAGTGCTAGAGGTTTCTGTAAATGTTATGATATCAATGTCACCATCTCCATCGTGATCGAGTATTGCGGGTACGTCAAGACCGAGGCAAACTACGGGTAGCGTATCTGCACCAGCACCGAAGTCGTAAGTGGCAAGGAGAGGTGTTGCTACTGGTGAGAATTGTGGATCAAGTGGGTTTTCGGTGTTGTTTTTATAGACATTTATGCCGTTTTGGTGGCTTGTAAAAATATCAGGCCGTCCATCGCAATCGAAATCTCTTAGGAGACACCAATCTACCAGTTCAGGCCAACCTAAGACCCACTTTGGACGATATTTCCAGCCCTCATCAGTTCGCTCGAACGCAAGAAGTCTAGAGCCGTCTCGGTCAAAAACAAAGAGATCTTCATCTCCGTCGAAGTCGAAATCTATCGGCGACCACTGGGGAGCCGTTAATCCGCCAACCCAAGGGTTACTTAAGGTATCACCATCTATGATTACTGGAATTACCCCCTCATTAAAATCATGCGACCATTGAGCAAAAGATGAATCAATAAAAGTAAACGTCGAAAGTAATATTGAAAAGACAGGGAGTAATAAATGGGTTTTTGACATTTGAATCAATGACTTAATTTAGGGTAGAAAACAAGATCATCCATACCTATTATCATTCCGTGGTCTGTGTCTACACTGCCTGATCTAACGTGAGCACCGTTGAAATTAACCCCTCCTTTATTAGTGAGAGAAAGGAGGTGTCCTGCGTGTACGGTCCAACTATCTCCAACAGAGAATTCCTTGTACTCTAGAGGTGTATCGATAATATGGTAAGCAATAAAGTTGTCTAATTCTTCTTTGTTTAGCGGCAAAAGTAATTCTTTATAATATGGGTAGTCATCGAAAGCTTTATCTACTGGAGCGAGTACAGTGACCCCGGCGCTATGAATATGTTTTGAAAGATTTGATCTAGACATTAACGTAGTGAATATTGGGTATTCGTCCGTAGTAGTAAGGTATTTATAAGGACTGGTCATATTCTTTTCTTGTACAGATAAAGCTCTTTTTGTAGCTTCTTGTCGACGCTTTTGAAGCCTTATTCCTTGCTTTTCCTTTTCTGTTAAATTATTTAGACTTTCGGGTTTATTATTCTCAGGAGAGGATGGTGTTGAAGTTGGGTCTAAAGAATCGGAAGTGTTAGGCGATTCGGAATTATTACACGAGAAGATTAGCACAAGAGCTAATGAAAAAAGTGTTAGAGTTGTCTTTGTCATGGTGCAAATATAAATATTCACTGATAGTATGTAAACAAAATGTGAAGAAACGCAATTTGAATGCCTATATTTGCAATAGGAATATTAATGTCTTAATTCCTCGAACAAACATGAAGCATATCGGCAATTGTCCTAATAGGGCATCGTTAGAAGCTATTGGATTAGAAGATGTAGCAATCGCTAACTGGAATCTTCCCCCCTCAAATCTTATTTTACAAACTCTGCTGCGCGGTGAAGGAGTCCTCACGAATACTGGAGCTCTGTCAATTGCGACAGGTGAGTTTACAGGGCGTTCCCCCAAAGACCGGTTTATCGTTGATGACGATAAAACTAGCTCTAGAGTTGATTGGGGTGAAATTAATCAGAAAATGTCTCCAGATGATTTTGGAACTTTGCTTGCTGATGTTCAAGATTATATGCGAGGAAAGAGAGTTTTTGTTAGAGACGCTGCTGTAGGAGCAGACACCAGTACACGTATTAATGTGAGGGTGGTTACTGAGAAAGCTTGGTCTAACCTGTTTGTACATAATATGTTCCTAAGATTAGATTTTGAGAATGTTAAGTTTGCTGACCCTGCGTGGCATATTGTATGTGCACCAGGATATCAAGCTGACCCTAAGCGTCATGGGTGTCGCCAAGGAAATGTAAGCGCAATCGATTTCACTCGAAAAATTATTCTGATTGCTGGAAGTGGCTATACAGGAGAGATAAAGAAGGGTATGTTCTCAGTTATGAATTTTGAGTTGCCAGAGGTGCACAATGTACTTCCTATGCACTGCTCTTCAAATATGAGTGCTGATGGGGATGTTGCCGTTTTCTTCGGCTTAAGTGGTACAGGTAAAACGACACTTAGTTCAGATCCATTACGCAACTTGATAGGAGACGATGAGCA
>JABISU010000119.1 GCA_018700255.1 Flavobacteriales bacterium
AACATGTCACACGTTGTAGAATTGATGGATATCTTGGCGCCTAATAATAGAAAAACACTCTCAAGGTGGAATCCCGTATGTGAGGATCCAATAGTTGAAATTAGAAATAACGGGTATGAGCCACTGGTCTCTTGTACCTTTACTTATGGTGTTTCGGGAGAAGATCTTTCAACCTATGTGTTTACACCAAATACTCCAATGGAGTTTTTAGAAACTAGAAGTGTGAGTCTACCTTACGATGCTTCGGTATATACAGTTGGAGATGATGAAGATCTACTTCAGTTTGATGTTTCAGTCGAATTGTCAAATGGATTGGATGAAGAGATTACCAATGGCTCTGCTCATAGTGCGTTCCGCCGACCTCCGACGTGGGCTTACAATGATCTGGATGATAACAGGGTTATTGTTTGGGTTAAAACGAACAACGTTCCTAGTGAAACTTCAATAGTATTAAATAATAGTGAAGGAGCAGTAGTTTGGGCAAGGGCATATTCAGAGGCAAATACAATTCACCGCGACACGATCGAGTTGAACGAAGGCTGCTATAGGTTTACGGTGAATGACTCTGGTGATGACGGGTTGAGTTTTTGGGCCAATAATGATGGAGGTGGATACGCCAGATTCAAAAAAGTGGCAGGCGGTAACTTTACAATGTTAGAAGATGATTTCGGAAAATATATTTCCTACGCTTTTAGGTTCGAAACGAATTTGATCACAGAGCATGAGGAGATTCTTGTTCATCATGAAACCCCTTCAGTAGATGTTTTCCCCAATCCCACGAACGGTATTGTCAGAGCGAAGATTACAGGTTTTAATTCAAATGTACATTGGTCTCTCATTAACACGTTAGGCCAAACAGTACTTTCAGGAGAGTTCAATCCAAAAGCTAATAAGCTATTGCTGATTGATATGGTCGGTCTTTCCGATGGAATGTACAGCTTATTTGTGTCAGGAGAAGAAGGTCAAATGTCCAGTTGGGTTGTAAAAAAGTAGATATTATAATGTTATACCCCTAAAATTTAGGGGGTCGTTTAAAACTTTTATGCATATTTGTGGACTTACCCCCTTAAATTTTTGCATATGTTTGCATTTTTAAATATTATAAGAAAATGAGTTTAAATCGACAGCAGGTTATGCACGATGTTCTAGATCGCAAACCGAAACCACCAAAGCGCCCACACAATAAAATTTCCTCTTATTACGGAGAAAACGTTTTTAATAAATTCGTTATGGTATCTTATCTTCCAGATGAGGCGTACAAGGGTATTTTGAAAGCTATCAATGACGGTACTCCAGTTGAGAGGAAGGTCGCTGACCAAACTGCAACTGCGATGAAAGAGTGGGCGATTTCAAGGGGAGCTACGCACTATACGCATTGGTTCCAGCCTTTGACAGGGACAACCGCTGAAAAACACGATAGCTTTATTGCTCCAACAGGTGACGGAAGGGCTATTGAAAAATTCGATGGGTCATTGTTAGTACAACAAGAGCCTGATGCATCTTCTTTTCCCAATGGAGGAATAAGAAATACGTTTGAGGCTAGAGGTTACACTCTGTGGGATCCAACTTCTCCAGCTTTTGTTTGGGGTGAAACTTTGTGTATTCCGACGATATTTATTAGTTACACTGGTTTTGCATTAGATAATAAAACGCCTCTTCTTAAAGCTCTGTCTGCAATTGATGATGCTGCGACTTCTGTTTGTCAATATTTCGATAAAAATATTACTAAGGTAAATGCTTCACTTGGATGGGAGCAGGAGTACTTTTTAGTTGATAAAGCTCTTTTCGCAGCTCGACCTGATATTGCAATGACAGGCAGAGCACTGTTCGGTGCTCAGCCTGCAAAAGGCCAACAGCTTGACGATCACTATTTCGGTTCAATTCCTCAGAGAATTAGTGCATTTATGAAAGATTTTGAGCTAGAGGCCCATAAGTTGGGAATACCGGTAACTACGCGACATAACGAAGTGGCACCTAATCAGTTTGAGCTTGCTCCAGTCTATGAAGAAGCAAACCTCGCGAACGATCATAACCTCCTTATTATGGAACTTTTAGAAGTCGTTTCACAACGTCATGATTTTAGAGTGTTGCTTCATGAAAAGCCTTTTGGAGGATTAAATGGTTCAGGAAAACACAACAACTGGTCACTCAGTACTAACACTGGAGTTAACCTACTTCAGCCGGGAAAAAATCCCAAGTCTAATATGCGTTTCCTTACTTTTTTCGTGAACACTTTAGCAGCTCTGCATAAACATGCTGATATTCTTAGGGCTAGTTTTGCTGGGGTTGGAAATGATCACAGATTAGGTGCTCAAGAAGCTCCGCCAGCTATTGTTTCAGCTTTTATTGGGTCACAACTGACACAGTTGTTAGATGATTTAGAAGTTAATATCAAGCACGGTAAACTTATGCCTGCTGACAAGACGGCCTTGAAACTTGAGATCGGTAGGATACCGGAAGCTCTATTAGATAACACGGATAGAAATCGAACTTCTCCATTTGCTTTTACAGGTAATAAGTTTGAGCTTAGAGCTGTAGGTTCTTCAGTGAATTGTGCTCTTCCTATGACAGTCCTGAATACGATAATAGCAGAACAACTTCTGTTATTTAAAGTTTCTGTGGATGCTAGAATTAAAAAAGGCAATTCAAAAGACGAGGCTATTCTCAAAGAACTCCAAGTACTAATTGCCCAGAGTAAAGCTATTAGATTTGAGGGCAACGGTTATGGAGAGGAGTGGGTTAAAGAGGCTAAGAAAAGAGGTCTATCGAATCTTAAAAACACTCCTGAAGCACTAACAGTTTGGGGTAGAAAAGAAGTAATTGATTTGTTCGATAAAATGAACGTTTTACACCCTGCAGAAATGGCGGCTCGT